>NZ_JAGMUE010000092.1:0-104271 GCF_019049165.1 Streptomyces sp. AC627_RSS907 | reverse complement strand
CCCCCGACGACCCAGGCACCCCCGACACCCCCGACGGCTCCGACACCCCCCGGAACCGCCCGTACTCCCCAGGAGGCCCGCAGTGAACGACGTGCTCGACGTCACCCTGCGCCTCCTCGTCGTCTTCGTCGTCTTCCTCACCTTCCCCTTGGTCGTCGGCCAGACCGAGCACAAGGTGATGGCCCACATGCAGGGCCGCCTCGGCCCGATGTACGCGGGCGGCTTCCACGGCTGGGCCCAGCTCGTCGCGGACGGCGTGAAGTTCGCGCAGAAGGAGGACGTGGTCCCCACCGACGCGGACCGCCGCATCTTCCAACTGGCCCCCGCCGTCGCCCTCCTGCCGTATCTCCTGGTCCTCCTCGCCATCCCCGTCGGCCCCGGCGAGGGCGCGGTCGGCCAGGTCGTCGACGCGGGCATCTTCTTCGTCCTCGCCGTCATGGGCGTGGGCGTCCTCGGCTCGCTCATGGCCGGCTGGTCCTCCGCCAACAAGTTCTCCCTCCTCGGTGGTCTGCGTACCGCCGCCCAGCTCCTCGCGTACGAACTCCCGATGCTGCTCACCGCCGCCTCCGTCGCCATGGCGGCGGGCACGGTCTCGCTCGTCGGCATCCTCGACGCCTTCGAGTGGTGGTGGCTGCCCTGGCAGATCATGGGCGCGATCGTCTTCTTCGTCGCCGGGCTGGCCGAGCTGCAGCGGCCCCCCTTCGACATGCCGGTCGCCGACTCGGAGATCATCTTCGGCGCCTACACCGAGTACACCGGCCTGCGTTTCGCCCTGTTCCTCCTCGCCGAGTACGCCGGGATCGTCGTCCTGTGCGGCCTGACCACCGTGCTGTTCCTGGGGGGCTGGCACGGCCCCTGGGGCGCCGACGGCCTCGGCTGGGTGTGGACCCTGCTGAAGACGGCCATCCTCGCCTTCGTCGTGATCTGGCTGCGCGTGACCTACCCCCGCCTGCGCGAGGACCAGCTCCAGAAGCTGTCCTGGACTCTCCTCGTCCCCCTCTCCCTCGCCCAGATCGCCCTCACCGGCATCGTCAAGGTGGTGATCCAGTAACCATGTCCCACCCGTCGCCCGACCACCGCCCCCCGACGACGCCCTCCCGGCGGACCCGCCTGTCGATCCCCGGCTCGGGCCTGGCCAAGGGCCTGGCCGTCACCCTGCGCACGATGACGAAGAAGACCGTCACCGAGCAGTATCCGGACGCCCAGCCCGATCTCCCGCCCCGCACCCGCGGCGTGATCGGTCTGTTCGAGGAGAACTGCACGGTCTGCATGCTGTGCGCCCGCGAGTGCCCGGACTGGTGCATCTACATCGACTCCCACAAGGAGACGGTCCCGGCGGCGACCCCCGGTGGGCGCGACCGCAGCCGCAACGTCCTCGACCGCTTCGCCATCGACTTCTCGCTGTGCATGTACTGCGGTATCTGCATCGAGGTCTGTCCTTTCGACGCCCTGTTCTGGTCCCCGGAGTTCGAGTACGCCGAGACCGACATCCGCGACCTCGTCCACGAACGCGACAAGCTCCGTGAGTGGATGTGGACGGTCCCGGCCCCGCCCGCGCTCGACCCCGGAGCGGAGGAACCGAAGGAACTCGCCGCCGCCCGCAAGACCGCCGACAAGCTGGCCGCCCAGCAGGAGGCGGCCCGGGCGAGCGGATCCCACGCCGACGAGCAGTCCCGCGCCGCCGAGCAGCCCACCCGCCCCATGGGGGACTCCAAGCAGCAGACGGACCAGCCGCGGCCCCCGGACCAGCCGCAGCCCCCGGACCGGCCGGGGCGTCCGGAGCAGCCGGGGCGTCCGGACCGGCCGGGGCGTCCGGAGCAGCCGGGGCGTCCGGAGCAGCCGGGGCGTCCGGGCCAGCCGAAGCCGGACGAGCCGAACGACCAGCCGAAGCCGGAGCAGGGAGGCCGGGAATGACCCTCGCAGCGACCGTCACCCGTCTCGCCGCTGGCTCCACGACCACGGCGGCCGAATCCCACGGCTTCCTCTCCCCGACCGGCGTCGAGATCGCCTTCCTCCTCGTCGGCCTGGTCACCCTCGGCGCCGCCGCCGTCACGGTCACCACCCGGCAGCTCGTCCACGCCGCCCTGTGGCTGGTGGTCGCCCTCGGCGGACTCGCCGTCGAGTACCTCCTGCTCACCGCCGAGTTCATCGCCTGGGTGCAGGTCCTCATCTACGTCGGTGCCGTCGTCGTCCTCATCCTGTTCGGCCTGATGCTCACCAGGGCCCCCATCGGCCGGTCCCCGGACGCCGATTCCGGCAACCGATGGGCCGCACTCACCGTGGCCCTCGCCGCCGCGGCGGCCCTGGTGTGGGTCGTCGTCGACGCCTTCCGCACCACCTGGATCGACCTGGACGGCCCGGCCGCCGGATCCACCGCCGTCACCGGAGCGAGCCTCTTCCAGAACTGGGTCCTCCCCTTCGAAGCCCTCTCCGTCCTCCTCCTCGCCGCCCTGGTCGGCGCCATCGTCCTGTCCCGCAAGGCCAAGGCGGTACGGGCAGCCGACGCGGCACGCACGGCCGACGCGGGCCGGGCGGCCGGTTCCGACCGCGAGACCGCCCCGAAGGGGTCCGGCAAGGGTGGTGTCCGCTGATGCACCTCGCCTATCCCGCCGTTCTCTCCGCTCTCCTGTTCTGCACCGGCCTGTACGGCGTCCTCGCCCGCCGCAACGCGATCCTGGTCCTGATGTCGGTCGAGCTGATGCTCAACGCCGTCAACCTCAACCTGGTCGCCTTCGACGTCTGGCTCAGCCGGGCCGCCGAGGAGACCCTGCACTCCGGCCAGGCCCTGACCCTGTTCACCATCGCCATCGCGGCCGCCGAAATCGGCATCGGCCTGGCGATCGTGCTCGCCGTCCACCGCAACCACGGCACCTCGGACATCGACAAGCTCCGCGACACCGCCGAGGGCCACGAACCGGACGCTCCGGACACCGACACCCCCGCGACCGGGACGGCCACCGAGAAGGCTGAGGCCACCGCGTGACCACGACCACCCTCGCCGTACTCGTCCCCCTCCTCCCCTTCCTGGGGGCAGCCGCCGGCCTCCTGCTGGGCCGCACCGCACCCGGCTTCGTCCGCCCGCTCGCCGTCCTGCCGACGCTGGCAGCCCTCGTCCTCGCCGTACTGGTCGCAGCGCGCCAGGGCGGTGACCAGGCCGTCGACGCCGTCACGGAGCTGACGCCCACCGGGTCGGTCCCCATCGAGCTCGCCCTGCACATCGACGGGTTCGCCGCCCTCGTCGCGGTCCTGGTCGGCACCGTCGCCACCTGCGTGCAGATCTACTCGACGGGCTACCTGCGCGACGACCCGCGCTACACCTCGTACGCCGCTCTCGTCTCCCTGTTCACCTCCGCGATGTTCCTCGTCGTCTACTCCGGCGACCTGATGGTGCTCCTGGTCGGCTGGGAGATCATGGGCATCTGCTCGTACTTCCTGGTCGGGCACTACTGGGAGACCCCGGAGGCGCGCGCCGCCTCCCTCAAGGCCTTCCTGGTGACCAAGCTCGGTGACGTCCCCTTCCTGATCGGCCTGCTGGCACTGGCCACCGACGTCGGCTCCTTCCGCATCACCAAGGTCCTCGGCGCGGTGGCGAGCGGCTCGCTCGATCATCCGACGCTGATCGCCCTGCTGCTCCTGGCCGGTGTCGCGGGCAAGTCGGCGCAGTTCCCGCTGCACACCTGGCTCCCCGACGCGATGGCGGGCCCGACGCCCGTCTCCGCGCTGATCCACGCCGCGACGATGGTCGCCGCCGGTGTCTACTTCGTCGCCCGGCTCCTTCCGCTCTTCGAGGCCTCACGGGCCGCGATGGTCGTCCTCGCCGTCATGGCCGCGGTCACGATGGCCGGCTCGGCGCTCGCCGCGCTCGCCCAGGACGACATCAAACGCGTCCTCGCCTACTCGACCATCGGCCAGCTCGGCTACATGACCGGCGCCCTCGCCGCCGGCGACCGCGGTGCGGCCGTCTTCCACCTCCTCACCCACGGCGCCTTCAAAGCGCTGCTGTTCCTCGCCGCCGGCGTGATCATCCATGCCGCCGGCACCAACTCACTGGCCGCCATGTCCCGCATGCGCAACCTGCGCGACCGCGTTCCGGACGCCTACTGGACGATGACCGTGGCGCTGCTCGCCCTCGCCGCGATCCCGCCCTTCAGCGGCTTCTTCTCCAAGGAGTCCGTCCTCGGGGCCGCGGAGCACGTCGCCACCGGCCACACGGAGCACGCGCCCGGCGCCGCGGGCTGGACCGTGCTCCTGGCCGGTCTGCTCACGGCCCTGCTCACCGCCGCGTACGCGACGCGCCTGTGGCTGCTGGCCTTCCACGGGCGGGGCGCCGAGGCCCCCGACCACGGCAGGCAGCCGGTGGTCATGAACGCCGTGCTCTGGGTGCTCGCCCTCCCCTCACTCGCCCTCGGCGGGCTCGCGTTCCGCCTGCTGCCCGACTGGTTCGACGGCCACGACCTCACCCCCACGCTCACCACCTCCGTGCTCGGCACGGGCGTGGCGCTGGTCGGCGGCATCGTCACCTACGCGGCCTGGCGCCACACCACCGCCCTCGCGGCCCGCTCCCCGCTGGGCGCGGTCGCGGCCCATCCGGAGGGTGACGCCGCCCTCGTGGAGGCCGCGGCCATCGCCAGCCACCAGCCCGCCTACGGAGACGTCGCCTACGCCACCGACCCCGCGGACCCCGGACGGCTCCTGCTGGGCCCCCTGCACCGGCACGCGGCCGTCGGCTTCCACCTGGACGCCGTGTACACGACCCTCTTCGTCCGCCCCGTGCAGGCCGGCGCGCGTCTCGTCCGGTTCCTCGACCGCGAGGTCGTCGACACCTACGTACGCGGGGCGGGCACCCTGCCCCGCTGGCTCGGGGCCGCCGTACGCCGTGCCCAGACCGGCAATGTGCAGACCTATGTGAGCGCGCTGCTCGCCGGCACCGTCGTCCTCGCGGTCGCCGCCGTCCTCGTCGCCACGGGAGCGTGAGCAGGCGTGATCGATATCAACGAGTCCGTGATGCAGTTCCTTCTGGCATTCGTCGTCGTCGGACCGCTCCTCGGCGCCGCCGCGGCTCTCCTGCCGGCCCCGCCCGGACTGAAGGGGAAGTCACCCGAGCAGGCGGTCCTGAGGCACGGTGTGACCGTGACCGGCGTCGTCCTCCTCGCCGCGATCGTTCTCGTTCTCGGTTTCGACCACGACCGTCCGTCGACGATGCAGGCTGGCACGGACATCAGCTGGATCCCCGCACTCGACGTGCGCATCCACCTCGGCATCGACGGCATCTCCCTCCCCCTGCTGGTCCTGACCGCGCTGCTGACGTTCCTCTGCGCGCTCTACTCGTACTTCAAGCCGCCCGCGGGCCCGGCCCCGAAGGCCTTCGTCGCGCTGCTGCTCGTCCTCGAGTCCGGCACCCTCGCGACCTTCGCCGTCCTCGACCTGATCCTGTTCTTCCTCGCCTTCGAGATGGTCCTCATCCCGATGTACTTCCTCATCGCCCGCTGGGGCGGCGAGGGACGGACCGGGGCCGCCTGGAAGTTCATCCTCTTCACGCTCCTCGGCTCCGTCGTCATGCTGCTCGGCCTGCTCCTGACCGGGATCACGGCGGGCACATTCGACATGGTGGCACTCGCCACTGACAACGGCCGGTCGCTGACCACGTCCGTGCAGGTCACCGCGGTTCTGGCGATCGGGCTGGGACTCGCGGTCAAGACCCCGATGTGGCCGCTGCACAGCTGGCTGCCCGACGCCCACACCGCCGCGCCGACCGTCGGTTCGGTCCTGCTGGCCGGCGTCCTGCTGAAGATGGGTACGTACGGGTTCGTCCGGATCCTCCTCCCGGTCGCGCCGGACGGCTTCCGCACCTTCGCGCCCTACCTCGCCGCGTTCGCCGTGGTCGGCATCATCTACGGCTCCCTCGCCTGCCTGGCCCTCGCCAAACAGGGCGCGAAGGGCGACCTCAAGCGCCTCATCGCCTACTCCTCCGTCGGCCACATGGGCTTCGTCCTGCTCGGCATCGCGACCATGACCCCGACCGGCGTGAACGGCGCACTGTTCGCCAACATCGCCCACGGCCTCATCACCGGCCTGCTCTTCTTCGTCGTCGGCGCGCTCAAGGACCGCACGGGCACCACCGACCTCGACACCCTCTCCGAGGACGCCGGAGCCGCCCTGTACGGCCGCGCACCGCGCCTGGGCGGCCTGCTCGCCTTCGCCGCGGTCGCCTCGCTCGGCCTGCCGGGCCTGGCCGGGTTCTGGGGCGAGATGCTGGCCCTGTTCGGCGCCTTCGACCCCCACGACGACCTCAGCCGTCCGGCCTTCCTCACCTTCATGGCCGTCGCCGCCTTCGGCACGTTGCTGACGGCCGCGTACATGCTGATCGTGGTCCGCCGCGTCTGCATGGGCGCCGTAACACGGGAGGCCCCGCAGCTCACCGACGTACGCACGTACGAGTTCGCCGCCTGGTCCCCGCTCGTCGCCCTCACCGTCGTCGCCGGGCTGTGGCCCAGGACTCTCCTCGGGCTGACCGACCCAGCCGTGCAGCAGCTCCTCTCTGGAGGCACCCGATGAGCTCCCCGGCCCAGCCCCTCGCCGAGACCCTGTCGCAGCCACTGGCCCAGAACCTCGTCCAGTCCGTCGACTGGCTCACCATCGCGCCGCCCACCATCGCGGCGGTCGTCGGACTCGCCGTCCTCGTGGCCGACCTGTTCGTCGGCGACGCCCGCAAGTCGCTGCTCGGCTGGGTGTCGGTCGCCGGTCTCGCCGCCTCCACCCTCATGCTGCTGCCCCTGGCCGACGGCGACCGCTCGACGTTCTGCCTGACCGGCGAGCCCGGCGTCTGCAGCTACACCGCGGACACCTTCACCCTCGCCATCCAGTTCCTGGTGCTCGGCGGCGCCCTCCTGACCGCCCTGCTCTCGGTCACCGCGGTGAGGGACGCCGACCGTGCACTCCCCGAGGGCGAGTTCTGGTTCCTGCTGCTCTCCTCGGCGGCCGGCGCCGCGCTCCTGCCGGCCTCCCGCGACCTCGCGACCCTCATCGTCGCCCTGGAGGTCGCCTCCCTGCCCGCCTTCGCCCTCGTGGGCCTGAGGCAGGGCGACCGCCGGTCCTCGGAAGCGGCCCTGAAGTTCTTCCTGTCCTCGGTCACCGCGACCGCGGTCAGCCTCATGGGCATCAGCTTCGTGTACGCCTCCACCGGCACCCTCTACCTCACCCAGGTCGCCGACCGCATCCAGCACGTCGACGGGCAGCTCACCACGCTCGCCCGGACCGGCGTCGTCCTCACCCTCGTCGGCTTCGCCTTCAAGACGGCCGCCGTCCCGTTCCACTTCTGGGTGCCCGACACCTACGTGGGCGCGCCCCTGCCGATCGCGGCCTACCTGTCCGTGGTCGGCAAGGCGGTCGGCTTCTCCGGCCTGATCCTCGTCACGGTCGTCGCCCTCCCGTCGTACGCCGACGTCTGGGGACCGGCCCTCGCGGCCCTGGCGGCGCTCACCATGACCGTCGGCAACGTCGGTGCCCTGCGCCAGCGCGCCACGCGCGCGTACAGCGCGGTCCGTCTGCTCGCCTGGTCGTCCGTCGGCCAGGCCGGCTACCTCCTGGTGCCGATCGCCGCCGCGGCGTACTCCGCCGACCCCGAGCGGTCGACCGGCTCGACCGTCGCCTACGCCCTCATGTACGCCGCGGTGAACCTCGGCGCTTTCGCGGTGGCCGCCTTCGTGGGCCGTACGAGGTCTTCGAACCGCGTCTGCGACTACCGGGGCCTGTACGCGTCCAACCCGCTGACCGCCCTGCTCCTGGCGTTCTTCCTGCTCTGCCTCGCCGGCCTGCCGCCCGGTGTCATCGGTCTCTTCGCCAAGGTCACGGTCTTCTCCGCGGCCGTCGACGCGGGCCTCGGCTGGCTGGCCGTCGTCATGGCCGTCAATGTGGTCGTCGCGCTGTTCTACTACCTCCAATGGACGGCGCTGCTGTTCCGCGCGCCGGAGGGCACGACCGTCAAACACCGCGTCCCCGCCCCCGTCACGGCCGCGATCACCCTGACCGCGGTCCTCGCCGTGGCCCTGTCCGGGGCACCCCAGCTGATCCTTCGCTTCGCCGACACCGGCCTCTTCTGAGCGACAGCGGTCTCGCGGTACGCGGGTGGGGGCACCCGCCTTCCACGCGTGCGTGCCGCCCGTCACGACCGTCACCCGTACGGACCACGCGTGCCTCCGCGGGCGCCGGGGAACTGGTGGCCGTCGCCTGGCGTTGACCAGTACGGAAGGGTCCACTGGACGTGAAGCCACGGCACCGGTGGCATCGAGGACCAGGAAGCAACCACAGCGAGCGAGACCAGCAAGCGAAGGGTTCCCCTGCCGCACCACTTGGAGGGCGTACCGTGCACCGCCGGCACAACGGGCTAAGGACCGCAGCACTCCTCGGGGGGCTGTCCGCACTCATCATCGTCATCGGCGGTTTCTTCGGCCGAGCGGGGCTCGTCGTCGCCGTCCTCGTCGCCCTGGGGACCAACGCGTACGCGTACTGGAACAGCGACAAGCTCGCGCTGCGCGCGATGCGCGCCCGCCCGGTCAGCGAGTTCGAGGCACCGGCGCTCTACCGCATGGTCCGCGAGCTCTCCACCCAGGCCCGCCAGCCCATGCCCCGGCTGTACATCTCGCCGACCGAGGCACCGAACGCCTTCGCGACCGGCCGCAACCCGCGCAACGCTGCCGTGTGCTGCACCGAGGGCATCCTGAGTCTGCTGGACGAGCGCGAGCTGCGCGGTGTCATCGGGCACGAGCTCAGCCATGTCTACAACCGCGACATCCTGATCTCCTCCGTCGCGGGTGCCCTGGCCTCCGTGATCATGTTCCTGGTCAACTTCGCCTGGCTGATCCCCGTCGGGCGGTCCAACGACGACGACGGCCCCGGTCTGCTGGGCATGCTTCTGATCATGATGCTCGGCCCGATCGCCGCGACCGTCATCCAACTGGCGATCAGCCGTTCCAGGGAGTACGAGGCCGACGCCTCCGGTGCCCAGCTCACCGGCGACCCGATCGCCCTCGCCGGCGCGCTGCGCAAGCTGGAACACGGCACCAAGCAGCTTCCACTGCCCCCGGAGCCCCGGATCGAGACCGCCAGTCACATGATGATCGCCAATCCGTTCCGTCCGGGCCAGGGGCTGTCGAAGATGTTCTCCACCCATCCTCCGATGGCGGAGCGGATCGCCCGGCTCGAAAAGATGGCAGGTCGACAGCAGTGAAGACCATCCTCAACGTCATATGGCTCGTATTCAGCGGCTTCTGGCTGTTCCTCGGCTACCTGGTCGCGGGCGTCCTGCTCTGCGTCACGGTCATCGGCATCCCCTTTGGAATCGCTGCCTTTCGCATTGGGGTCTACGCGCTGTGGCCTTTCGGGTACACGGCGGTCGAGCGCCGCGACGCGGGCGCGCCCTCCTGCATCGGCAACGTGTTGTGGCTGGTCCTCGCCGGCTGGTGGCTGGCCGTCGGCCACATCATCACCGGCATCGCGCTGTGCGTGACGATCATCGGAATCCCGCTCGGCATCGCCAACTTCAAGCTGATCCCCGTCTCCCTGCTCCCGCTGGGCCGCGAGATCGTGCGGACGGACCAGCCGTTCACGGCCACCGGCGGCACGCAGAGGACGTGGTAGGACCCGTCGTTCTCCACAACCGACGGGTTGTCCACAGGCCCGCCCGATTGTCAGTGGCGGCCTGCATCATGAACCCATGACCGAGATCGAGCAGTTGCTGGCACGGGTGGCCGCCAAGGCGCGCACCACCCGTCCGTGGGGCTGGACTTGCCTGCCCGAGCCCGCCGACGGGGCGACGCTGGCCCGCGCCGAGGCGGCCCTGGGCTTCTCCCTGCCCACGCTGCTCGCCGAGCTCTACCTGCGGATAGGGGACGGCGGTTTCGGCCCGGAGTACGGCTTGTTGCCCTTGCTCGACAGCCCGCCCGCCGGTGAGCCCGCCGCCGTCGCCCAGTACCTGACCAATCGTGAGGACGGCCTGAAGGACCCCGACTGGCCCTGGCCCGAGGGCGTCCTGCCGATATCCCACTGGGGCTGCGCGATGTACGCCTGCGTGGACTGCCGCTCCCCCCAGGCCACCGTCCTGCTCTTCGAGCCCAACGCCGGAGAAGCGGACCACGCCTGGTACGTCGACGCCCCGAGCCTCACGGACTGGCTGTGTGCCTGGGTCGACGGCACGGGCTGGTACGAGGAGGCCAACGAAGGACTGGAGCCGGCCCCGTGGTCCGACTTCGCCATACGTACGGCCGGAAGGCACACGACCGGCACAGCGCCCGCACGGGCCTCCTGAGGGGCAGCCGGCCGACAGGCTCCCGGCGTCGGAGCCACGCGCCGGGGAAGGGCCCGCCAGGCGTGCCTGCGGTACGGCCCGACCAAGCCCGACCCGGGGTCGGCTCACGTACAGCGGACCAGGTCCGATCGGGCCGGCAGACACACCCCGGCGTTCGCCCCCCGGACATGCTCACGCACGGCGAACGCCGCACAGCGAAGCGGATGCCCTGCCGAGCCCACGGCCCATCCGAGCCCACGGCCCTGCCGAGCCCGTCCGCCGCGGCCTGCCCCTCCTCGGCGGCCCGACCCGGGGCAGGCCGCGTAGGCGCACCCCCGCAGCCGCCTACCGCGAAGTCCCCCGTCGGCGCACCCCGTACGCCACCGCACCCACCGCCAGCACACCCGCACCCACGCCCACCGAGACCACCGGAAGCGAGAACGCGAGCCCCACACACCCGACCAGCCCCAGCGCCGGTACGACCCGCGCCGCCCTCGACGGGTCCAGGGTCCAGGCCGAAGCGTTGGCCACGGCGTAGTACAGCAGCACCCCGAAGGAGGAGAAGCCGATCGCGCCCCGCACGTCCACCGTGGCGGCCAGGACCGCCACCACCGCGCCCACGGCCAGCTCCGCACGGTGCGGCACCTGGAACCGCGGGTGCACCGCGGCCAGCGCCCCGGGAAGATGACGGTCCCGGGCCATGGCCAGCGTCGTCCGTGAAACGCCCAGGATCAGCGCCAGGAGCGAGCCCAGCGCCGCCACCGCGGCACCCACCCGCACGACCGGCACCAGCTCCGGCAGGCCGGCCGCCCGTACCGCGTCGGCCAGCGGCGCCGTCGCCTGCCCGAGACCACCCGAGCCCAGCACGGAAAGGACAGCCACCGCGACACACCCGTACACCGCCAGCGCGATGCCCAGGGCCAGCGGGATCGCACGGGGGATCGTGCGCTCCGGGTCCCGCACCTCTTCTCCGAGGGTCGCGATGCGCGCGTACCCCGCGAAGGCGAAGAACAGCAGACCGGCCGCCTGCAGGACCCCACCGACGCCGTCCGACAGCCCGACGTCCAGCCGTCCGGCACCCGACCGGCCGGACCCCAGGCACACCACCACCACGGAAGCGAGGACGACCAGGACCACCGCCACGATGGCACGCGTCAGCCAGGCCGACTTCTGGATGCCGCCGTAGTTCACCGCGGTCAGCATCACCACGGCCGCCACCGCCACCACGTGCGCCTGCTCCGGCCAGACGTACGCGCCCACGGTGAGCGCCATGGCAGCGCAGGAGGCCGTCTTGCCGACGATGAACGCCCAGCCCGCCAGATACCCCCAGAACTCCCCGAGCCGCTCGCGCCCGTAGACGTACGTGCCGCCCGAAGCCGGATACCGGGCGGCCAGCCGTGCCGACGACATGGCGTTGCAGTAGGCGACGACGGCGGCCACGGCGAGGCCGGGCAGCAGCCCCGACCCGGCCGCGCGGGCCGCGGGTGCCAGGGCCGCGAAGATCCCAGCGCCGATCATCGAGCCGAGCCCCACGACCACGGCGTCACCGACGCCGAGGGTGCGCCGCAGCTCCGAACCCGCAGGTGTCATGGACCGCACCCTACTGATCAGCGCAACCACCCGGAGGAGCCGGAACGTCCTGACCACCAAGAGGACATGAACACACGCGCGGAGGAACGAGCCCACGAAGGAGCCCGCAGCACCGGGTGGGCGCGGGCACAGCGAGAAAGGGCAGGGTCACGGTATGACCGTCATCAGCTGGATCATCCTCGGACTGCTGGCCGGAGCCATAGCCAAGTTCCTGCTGCCGGGCCGCGACCCGGGCGGGCTCGTCGGCACCACCCTCATCGGCATCGCGGGCGCCTTCATCGGCGGCTGGATATCGGCCCGCTGGCTGGACCACCCGATCAGCAAGGACTTCTACGACGGTGCCACCTGGGCGGCGGCGATCGGCGGTTCCCTGGTCCTCCTGGTCGCCTACCGGCTCCTGTTCGGCAACTCGCGCGATTGAAACGCGGCAGCGCGCCGTCGGCCGAGGAGGAGGGCGGGCACCGACGGATAGGTGCCCACCCTCCTCGCGATCGCCGTCCCGCACCTTGAACGGTGCCGTCCGAGCCGTCGCTCAGCAGGTCACCGGTAGTTCACGAACTGCAGCGCGAAGTCGAAGTCCTGGCCCTTCAGCAAGGCGATCACGGCCTGCAGGTCGTCCCGGCTCTTCGACGAGACACGCAGCTCATCACCCTGCACCTGGGCCTTCACGCCCTTGGGGCCCTCGTCGCGGATGAGCTTGGCCACCTTCTTCGCGTTCTCCTGGGAGATGCCCTCCTCGATCGACGCGAAGATCTTGTACTCCTTGCCGGAGAGCTGGGGCTCGCCCGCGTCCAGGGCCTTCAGCGAGATACCGCGCTTGATCAGCTTGGACTGGAAGACGTCGAGGACAGCGCTCACCCGGTCCTCGGAGTCGGCCACCATGAGGATCTTGTCTCCGGACCAGGAGATGGAGGCGCCCACGCCCTTGAAGTCGTAGCGCTGCGAGATCTCCTTGGCGGTCTGGTTGAGGGCGTTGTCGACCTCCTGCCGCTCGACCTTCGAGACGATGTCGAAACTGGAGTCGGCCATGTCCTGTGGCTCCTTGTATCGGGTGCGTGATGGGTCTGGGTGCGTGTCGGGCCGCGTATCGGGTCCGCGCCGGCATTCATCGGCGGCCGCCGGGCCCGGCAGGGGTCCTCGGCCGCATCCGGACAAGCCTAGCCACCCCCCGCCTCCTGGGTGGCGATCAATCGGGTGGCGAAGCACCCCTCCACATCAGGTATCGTTTACGTCGTTGCCACGGAGCACCGCCGAAAAGCGGTTCGAAGGGCAGCGAACCCCGGCGGTGTGCCCGAGCGGCCAAAGGGAGCAGACTGTAAATCTGCCGGCTCAGCCTTCCCAGGTTCGAATCCTGGCGCCGCCACAAGATCGAAAGGGTCTGTGACCAGCAGCAATGCTGATCGCAGACCCTTTCGGCGTTGACGGGCCCGACCTGGTCGCTATGGGCGCTTTTTCCCAGTGTGTCTCACCCTGATTCGGGTGCTGACCAGTCCGTGTGGGGCAGGTGTGGGGCAGCTTCCGGCCCTCCTAGCTGCCGTTCTTCAGCGCCCACTCGATGCGGGCGTTCGCCGTGGCGGCGCCGCCGTCCAGGCACTTCGCGTACACCCGGAACAGCACGGCCACGCTATGGCCGGCGCGCGCGGCCACCTCCTGCGGTTCCACCCCGGAGCTGAGCCAGGTGGACACGGCGGCGTGGCGAAGATCATATGGACGCTTCGCCAGCAGCGACGCGCACTGAGCGGGCGTGAGGGCACGTGCGCGAGCTTCCGCCCACACTTCGCCGTACCCGGTGTCCTGGATGAGCCCTCCGCGCTGCGTGCGGAACAGTCGCCCGTCCGGCGCGACGCCGTACGCCGTGACGTGCCACCGCAGCAGGTTCACGAGGTCGGGCGGGATCGGCACAGTACGGACCGCTTTCCGGGGCCGGTGTTTCAAGCCCCGCCGGTCGTGCGCTTCGCCGCTGTCCGTCCAGGCCGACCCCGACCGCGGACGGGTCTCCCGGAGCCGCAGGGTTCCCCACCCCCGGCGAGGCAGGTCGCAGTCTTGTAGGCGCAGGCCGATGACTTCCGCCGGCCGTGCCGCCGCGTAGTACATGCACCCGAAGAATGCGACCAGACGGCGCCCACGGGCGCTCTGTGTCCGCACGGCGTCGAGCAGCGCGAGTGCTTGCCGGGGGTCGGGCACCGACGCGGGGTCCAGTTCCTCGGCCACCTGTTCCGGGGCCTTCCACTGAACCTGCGGCAGGGGGTTGTCCGTCAGGCGGCCGGCATCGACGGCGTAGCCGAGCGCGTTGTGGAAGATGGCCCGCTTCCGACGGATGGTCGACGCGGACGCCGTGGTGCCGTCCAGTTTCTTCGTCAGGGCGTCCAGGGCGGCGCGTACGCGCATCCGGTCGGCCAACGAGGACGTGGGCAGGGACTTCCGCTCGAACCACGCCAGCACGGCGGCCACGTCGTCCGGCGGTTCCTGGTCACGGCGGCTCACGTTGAATGCCCAGCTATAGAGGGCCGTCCGTACCATTTGGGCATCAGCCATGCCCTTCGTGTCCCTGACGAGAGCGGGCGTAACGGTGGCCATGGCTTCCGCGAGCGTCCGGCGTGTGGAGCCGGGGGAGTGCTGCCACTTCATCTCGATGTACTCGCGGGCGTGCTGGTACCAACTGACGTCGTTGCGCTGTCGCAACTCGGAGAGCGGCGCCCCGGTGGTCTCGTCGAAGGGCTCGCCGGCGTGAGCCGCCCGCAGCAGTTCGGCGCGGCGGCCCTCTGCCAGTGTCTTGGTGCGGAACGTCTGGGAGTGCGGAGTGTCGCCTGTCTTCCAGCGCAATTCGGCGGATGCCTGTCCACGGTCCTTCCGCTGTCGGACGGACCAGATTCGAACGTCGTAAGTCTTCCCCATCGAGGGCCTTCCTGCGAACGGGGCCCGGCATGAGCCGGGCCCCGTGGGTGGGATGGTCAGTCGGCACGATCAGTAGGCGGGGGAGTCCAGGTTGCTGAGCCAGTCGTCCAGGTCGATGCGGCGGACACGCAGGTGACCGTTGGGCAGCTTCACGAGACGCGGCGCCTGCCCACGGGCGCGCATGCGGTAGAAGGCGGCGCGGCTCATGCCGATCTCGGTGAGGACTTCGGGGAGCTTGAGCATCTTGGTGCCAGCCAAGGTGGTGACTCCTTCTCAGGGCGAGTCGTCCGGGGGGCCCTCTGAGGGCCGCTACTTCCGCTACCGCCGCTACCTCGCAGGTCAGGGGCGTGATCGAGGTAGCGGGAAGGGGTAGCGGTAGCGGATGGGTAGCGGGAAGGTAGCGGCAACCGGGGCGGGTTGCCGCTACCTCATCAGTGCTGGTCAGGCCGCGTTTTCGGTGCCGGGTAGCGGAGGTAGCGGACTTTCCGGGGGTGGGGGGCAGTAGCGGGCCCAGGCGTCCCACAGATCGGCGCTGTAGTAGCCCTTGAGGACACTCCCGGCGGCCTTGATGTTGCGGGAGGCGATCGGCTCGTTGTCGGCCGTCATGTACTCGGCGAGCATCTTGGACAGGCGCCGGTTGTCGAGCGGCTTACCGTGCAGATCCGCCCACGGGGCATCGTCCAGGGCGTTCAGCCGGTCCAGGATCGCGACGGTGGGAAGCCGGTCGACGCCGGCCATGACGTGGTCCCGCAGGTCGGTCAGCAGCCGCACTCCGAGACTGCCCTTGTCGTTGGCCTTGGACGCGGCCACCAGCGCCACGCACGCCTCCCGCGCCCGGTCGGGCCAGTCCCCGCCGGCAGCGTCCGCGATGGCGAGCAGGGGCTCCCACACGTCCGCCGGCCGGTCGGTCACCCCGTCGGGCATCTCGGGCCAGGACCCCATCACGGAGTCGCGTGCCTGCTCCGTCCACTGCGCGAGCCGGTCACGGAGCTTATGACCCTCGGCTTCGTGGAGGCGGGCGCGGAAGGCTTCCACGGTCTCGTTGCGGGCCCGGCGCCGCATCCGGATCACGACCGAGCGCGTCATGATCGTATCGGGGAGCGCTCCGAGTCCGGCGACCGCGACCGCGCAGTACGACGGGAAGGCTTGCACGGTCTGGTTGCCGCCGTCGCCGATGCACCGGTACGTGACGCCGGTGCGGCGGTGTCCGGCATTGAGGAAGCCGCGCAGTTCCTCGTTGTCCCCGGCCTTGGGGCCGAAGATCGTGTCGATCTCGTCGAACAGGATCGTGGGCCGTCCGTTGGGGTTGGACACGGACCGGAACAGGGCGGCGGCGGACGCGTTGACGGCCGTCATGGGCTGCGGCACGAGCGTCTCCACCACCTCCAGCGCCCGCGACTTCCCCGACCCCGGCTCAGGGGACAGGAAGGCGAGGCGGGGGGTGGAGTCGAAGCAGTCGAGCAGGTGGGCGTGTGCGTCCCACAGTGCCACGGCGACGTAGGCGGCTTCGTGGGGGAAGACGTTGAAGCGGCGGTGGAAGGCTTCCACCTCGTTGAGCAGCGCGGCCCCGTCGGTGGGGGTCATGCGGCGGCCCTCCCTTCCGTGGTGGCGGCGTGCGGGCAGACGCCCACGCGCACACGGGCTTGCAGCTCGGAGACGTCGGCGCGGCCCCGGGCGCGTTCGTGGTGGCCGCAGGCGCAGAGCCAGTCGGCGACCGGAACGCCCTTGGTGCGGATGTGCAGGCCCGGGGTGATGCCGGTGACGGTGACCGGCTGCGGGTCAGGGCGAAGGGCAGTGACGACGCCCTGACGGGCGGCGCCTTTCGGCTCGCCCACCACCGGCAGGGGCACGGCCGGCCGGGCGGCGCGCGGGCCGGTCGGGATGGCGGTGATGCTCTTCAAAGGGCGGGGGCGGGTGGTCATGCCGCCACCCCCGCGCCGGTGTGGTTGCGGCTGATGGACCAGTCCAGGGCGCTGCGGAGGGTGGCGCGGCACTCGGCCGCGGGCAGTCCCGCCGACTCCCCCGCCCCTTGAAGAGCGTCCTCCACCACGGTGCGGGGCAGATCGCCGGACGCGACGAACCGTCCCAGCGCCCGCCCGGCGCGCAGGAGCGTCGCGTTTCGCTGCCCCTCACGCGCTGCGGCCACGGCGTTGGTCTCCCGGGCCAGGGCCGCAGCGACGTAGGGCCGGTGACGCCCTGCGGCCGGTGCGACCGGTCCGGCCACGGGCGGCCGGTTGACCGGGTGTGGGGGCACCAGCAGCGTCTTGAGCCAGGCGGGCAGGGGTCGCAGCAGGGCGGGCCCCACCGTCTCGTACAGGGCCCCGTCGACCAGACTGCCGGCGGCGACGACGTAGCCGCCCCACGCACGGGTGTCGACCAGCGGGGCGAGCGTCCCGGCGGTGTTGTGTAGCCGTACGGCGGCGGGGGCGGTGAAGTACAGGTGGCTACCGCCGCTCGCGGTCCGCACGGTGCGGGTGCGGGGGACGGGCTGCCCGGTGCGCTCGCAGAGCGCCGCGAAGGTCGCCGCGCCGCAAGGCGCGTCCGTGCTGCTCCTGTCCTTGGCCACGTCCAGGTCGACGACCAGCAGCCCGGAGGGGCCGGTGGCGATACCGACGTTGAACGGGGCCCGGGACCAGGCGGCGCGGATGCGGTCCGGGTCGGTGGTGGCCCGGTCCTCCCACTTGCGGTGACCGCCGGCGCACGGCCCGGTGCCCGGGCAGGCGGTTTCGCCGTGCAGGGCAGGGCGCTTGGTGCCGGGACGGAGCGGGAAGACGTGCCAGCCGCGTGCTGCGGCGGCCAGGGCCGCGCGCATCAGGTTCGCGCTCATGCCGCCACCTCCGGCACAGGGGCGAGGTTGGCGAGGGCGGCGTGGCCGATGTGCTTGGCGTAGGCGGGAGGGATGGCCTCGCAGACGCCGCGGATGGTGGTGATCCACGGCGTGCCCATGGCCTCGGCCGCAGCGCGCTGCCATGCCTTGGAATGGCGGCCGCCGGTGATGGTCATGAACGGCCGCTCGGGGGTGGGCAGGTAGCCGTTGCGCGTGCACCTGGCGACGTGCGCCGGGTGGGGCGGCGGCAGGAGCGGGAACGACGTCTCGAACAGGCGGTGGCGGTACATGCGTAGCCCGAACATCGGGCCGCACAACATCACCGGGTCGACCATCTCCGGGCGTGCGGCCTCCACGTTCTCGATGACGTGGGGGCGGCCGACGGCGCGCATCGCGGCGCGGGTGGGGGCGATCAGGTCGGGATAGGTCTTGTGGTTGTAGGCGTTCAGCGGCGTGTAGGCCTGGCAGGGCGGGGAGCCGTGGACGAGGTCGTACTCGTGGCCGTGCGCGAGGAGGTACTCGATCGCGTCGCCGTGGACGAACGTGAACGGGTACTCCTCGGCGCAGCTCGCGTCGAGGTCGACGCCGACTACGTCGAAGCCGGCCTGGTGATAGCCCATGGCCATGCCACCGCGGTGGCAGAACAGGTCCAGGACGCGGGGGCGGGAGCCGGCTCGTGGTGGGCGAATGGGGGTGGGGTGGGTCATGCTGGAGACCTCCATCAGGTCAGTCCTGTGACGGGTGGAGAAAGGGCGGCCGCCGTCTTGTGGTGAGGGGCGGCCGCCCGCAAAGACCCCATGGCCGCGCGCGGGACGCGCCTGCCGGTGATGGGATTCGGGGTGGGGGTAGGCCCCGCCTATGGCGCGAGGCGTTGTCAGTGGTGCCCGCTACGTTGATCACGAGCGTGCGGGCGAGCGCGATCCGTGTCCGCGCGGACGGTCGTTGGGTGTGTTCTATGGGAGGGCTTGATGACGGCGTGGCTGGTGTTGGCGAAGGCCGGGAGCAAGCGGATCAGTGAGGGCTACGACGACAGCCCCGCCACCCACTACAGCTGGGACAGCACCGTCCCCAATCACGCGACCTTGAAGGTCGGCGACGTGATCGCCCTATGGGACGGCGTTGAACTGTTGGGCCTCTCGGCGATCGAGGAGATCGCGGTCGGCCAGGCCGTGAAGGAGACCCCGTACTGCCTCAAGTGCGGCAAGGCAGACGTGGCCGAACGGAAGAAGAAGCTGCCCCGCTTCGTGTGCTGGAACCAGGACTGCAAGCACGAAGCCGATCAGGCCGGGTGGAAGACCAAGCAGGTCACCACCTACCGCAGCCAGCACGAAGCCGGATGGGTCGACGCGCGCGGCACCCTGACCGCACCCGAACTGCGGTCCCTGTGCGTGCGGCAGGCGTCACAGAACTCCCTGCGGGAACTGCGCTGGGACGACTTCCACCACGCCCTCACCCACGGCGGGGTGCCCCTGCCGTTGCGGGTCGTCGACACCGCCCGACAGGTGATCGCCGGCGGCCACGGCACGGCCACCATCCGGGTCCGCAAGGGACAACCCGCCTTCCGCAAGCACCTGCTGGCAGTGTTCGGCGAGGTATGCGCGTTCACCGGCCCCGCACCGGTCCAGGCGTTGGAGGCCGCGCACCTGTACAGCTACGCGGCCAACGGCAAGCACCACAAGGGCGGCGGCCTGCTGCTCCGCCGCGACCTGCACCGTCTCTT
Source organism: Streptomyces sp. AC627_RSS907 (assembly GCF_019049165.1). Classification (NCBI taxonomy): domain Bacteria; kingdom Bacillati; phylum Actinomycetota; class Actinomycetes; order Kitasatosporales; family Streptomycetaceae; genus Streptomyces; species Streptomyces sp. AC627_RSS907. Next base: position 84,957 of record NZ_JAGMUE010000092.1, on the reverse strand, counting down.
CGACCTCGGGCTGATCGCGGTCAACCCGAAGACCAAGACTCTGCACCTCGCCGACGAGCTGAAGACGTACCCGGACTACGCCAAGCTGGACGGCGCCCCGCTCACCGTCGCTGTGACGGCCGACCACACCAAGTGGTTGACCAAGCACTGGGACATGCACCGCCCGGGGATGCCGCTTGCGGTGATTCCCGGCAGGCGAGCCAGCAGATGAGCGTCGCCTAGCCGGAAGGCTCAGCCGCGGAAGTGACTCCGCTTGAACACGGCCTTACGGATGTTGACCGTCGTGCCGCTCTCGCGGTGACCGTTCGCGCTGAAGATCTGTACGGCGATCCATCCGCCGAAGATCACGGCGGCGAGGGTGATCAGTTGGGTCATGAAGGCGGTGAGTGCGGCGATGAACGAGGTGAGCAGGATCAGTCCGCCGCACACCGCGAGGAACCCGACGCCCCCGAGGGCGACGTTCACCGCCGCCCGGGAGACGGCCGGCTTGGCCGCGACCGGCTCGGGGTGGGCGGGGTTGATGGCGTAGCCGGTGACGACGCGGCCGTCCGGCAGGACGATGCTCGCCACCGCCGGCACGGCGTTCGGGTGCACCGGCACGACCGGCGCCGGCGCCACGGCGGCGGGCGGGAGCGGGGTCGGCTGGTGGACCTCCACGGCCCGCTGTGCGGGCACGTGCGGGGTGTGGTCGGGGTACATGCGGAATCCCTTCCGGTGTTCGGTTGGGGAGGCAGCGGCACCCCCTTGGGGGTGCCGTGTGGAGGGGGTTTCGGGGGTCTGAGCAGGCAGGCTCCCCGCCTCCCCGAAGCAGCGTTTTCACTGATCAATGCGGGGGAGGCGGCCCGGGGAGGGGGTTGGGGAGTTCTCCCCGCCTCCCCGGGCCGGACGGTCCTGCCTCCCCGCTACTCGGCGACGGAAGCGGAACCCGTCTCGTCGCGGTTGGCGAGCGCCCGAAGGACGTGATCGCGGTGGACGACCATGACGCCGTGCGACTTCTTCGGCTCCTCGCCGTGCTCCTCCAGCAGGCTCTTGAGTCGGTCGTTGGTCCACTGGTCGCCGTAGACCGTCGGGGCCAGGGAGTGCAGCCGCTTGAGGACCTCGTTGGTCCGAAGCCGGGCCGCGTCGCCGATGACGTGGGCGACGTCGGCGAGCGCGTCACGGTCCTCGGTCTGGTCGACGACGCGCAGGGTGGTGACGCCGTCGCGCAGGGCCTTGGCCCGTGTGGCGACCTCCTTGGCCGGGTCGTCGTCGATGAAGTGGGTGCGGACCGTGATGGAGGACTGGCCTGCCGGCATGTCGATGCCGTCGGACGCGACGACGAGGGTGCCCTTGTCCTTGCCCTGGCGCAGCAGGTGCGGGGCGGCGCCGTCGTCCACGGCCTTGTCCCCCAGCGCCATCCGGGACTGCGTCTCGGTGCCCAGCACGAGGGAGGCACGGGTGTGAGCACCCTCGCGGACCAGCTTGGGGAGGTTTTGGTCGGTGGGGTCCTGCGTGCCCTGCCACATCAGTACGTCGACCGCACGGCCCTGGTTGTGAATCTTGCGGACGGCCATGAAGTAGCGGGAGGTGGCCTTGGCGCCGCCGTAGGGGCGCTTGTCCTCGCCGACGACGGGGCACATGAACGCCACCTGGGCTTCGTCCACCAGGACGATGAGCGGCGGGAACGTGGCTGCCGGGTCGGTGCGGCGCACCTCGATCCGCCGGTTCATCTCCTCCACCGCGTCCTCGACCATCTCGGTCGCCTGGACGACGTGGTCGTCGGACGGGCCCTCGATCAGCACCTCCGCGATCCCGTCGTACATGGACCAGTCGCCCACGCCCTTGAGGTCGGCGATCCAGAACTGCACGGAACGGTCCAGCGACAGCCACAGGGCGAGCGAGCGCAGGGCGGCGGTCTTGCCCTGGTTCGAGCGGCCGGTGATGAGCAGGTGCCGCTGATACACGCTCAGCTCCGCGACGTCCCCGCGCAGGTTCCGGCCCCACGGGGCCTTCCCCTTCTTGTAGTCGGCGGTCATCGTCTCGTCCGTGACCAGCGGGGACGGGCCGATCGGCTCGTCCAGCGCGCCCGAGTCGGCGATCCACAGCCGCACCGTCCGCGCCGCCTCCGGGATCGTGATGAACACCTCGTGCTCGTGCCGGGTCAGGTTCTCCGCGAGCTTGCGGCGCCGCTGCTGGACCTCGTTGGTCGACACCCCGGAGGGAAGGGTCACGTCGACTTCCACACCGCATCCGGCAATCCGGATGGGACCGAGCATGGAGGCGCCGGCGTCGCCCATCTCCTTGATGGCGTTGCGCAGTGCGGGCACTCCGAGGTCGCGCAGGGCCTTGACCACGATGGACGGGGTGATCGGCTCCCCCTCACCGCCCCGGACGTTGGCCGGGAGGGCCCAGGCGGGCGCGGCGTGCTGCTTGCGGCCGACCGACCACAGGGCGAGCAGCGCGAGGAACGGGCCGATGGTGAGCGCCGGACCCCACACGATCTGGACGATCCGGATCAGCAAGGCGATGAAGTCGACCGTCGCCGACAGGGGGGTGATGACGTCCCCGACCTGGCCGGTGCTGATGGCCATCACGACGCCAAGGGCGACCAGCACACCGATGCTCATCCCGGCGCCGACGGCCACGCCCTTGGCCGCGTCGACCGGGGAGTGGAGCAGGTCCATGCGGCGGTGGTGGCGGGCGGCGCGGAAGCGCTGCAACCGCTCCTCCCACTCCTCGGCCGCTTCCAGGTTCCCCGCGGCTTCCGCCGCACGGATCATCCGCTCGTACCGGGAACCGGTCCGGCCGTCCCACGCCCGGCGGGCCACGATCCGGCCCCCGTTGAGGGTGTAGAGGCCGTGCCGGGCCGTCGCGCGCACGGCCGTCTTCGTCCGCTCGTGCGTCACGGCCGTCTTCACCGCGCGGCCGGAGCGCACCCACAGGGGCACGGGCGGTGCCGGCGGCGCGTCCGGCACGACGGTCAGGACCGTGGGGGCCGTGTCGGGAGCCGGGGGATCGGTGGGCTTGTGGAGATAAACGACGTTCTCAGACATGCTGGAACTGCTCCTGACTGCCCCCAGCGGGGGCGGGAGATGAGGGAGAGCCGGGGTGGCCGGGTCCGTGGAAAGAGCGGCCACCCCGGGCTAAATCAACGTGCAGGTCAGCGGCGGTGGCTGGCCTTGTGGGCGCGTCGTGCTGCCTTGCAGGCCGGGCACTTGCGCTCAGGGCCGTCGCCGACGACCGGGGCCGGGATCATCTGACCGCAGACGGCCCGGGTCACGCCGAACACCAGCGGCCCGCAGTCCGGGCAGTGAAAGTGCGAGATCAGCACGGGCCCCTTGCCGGTGCGCCGCATGGTCACCACCACCCCTTCGACGGCTTGGGCACGAGATTGGGGTGGCCGTTGACCATGTGGTCAACGCACTGCGGGCAGTCCTCGCGCGGCTTGAGCTTGCGGTGAATGCGCCGGTCGTGGGCGTGCTGCCAGCACTGCGGGCACTCACCCGGCGGCGTCTCCAGCGGCTTGGCCACGCTCACCACCACCCCGACGACTTCCGGGCCGCCTTCACGCGGGCCCCCTCGGTCATGAGCCTCTGCCGTTCGGCGTGCAGGGCGGTCAGCTCCGCGCTCAGCCGCGTCTCCGCGCTGTTGCCGGTGGCGTCCATCCGGCGTTCCTCACGGCCGGCGCTGCGACCCCGGGCCACCTTGTAGCCACCCACGGCCAGGGCCCGGGCCATCGCCCGGCGCTCACTGCCGGTCAACGGCCACCACTCACCACGGCGGACCGCTTCCAACTTCTTCTCCGTCGACTGGATCGCACGATCCAACCGGCGGATATCAGCGTTACGCATGGTCAGACGCTCCTCGGAGAGTCGGGGTCGGGGTAGGCACAGGGCACGCAGGACCCCAGCGAGGCCGGGATGACGTAGCCCGCATCCCGGCGGCACTGCGGGCAGATGCGGCGGGCCCTGTTCGCCGCCGTGAGCGCCGCCCACCGTCCCGGCGTCATCGGCCGGACCGGCTTGGCCAGGTCGACGCGGTACAGGTAGGCGACCAGGGGTTCGCGGCGGCGGCGCGGTCGTTCGAGCGTCGCGGCCACCTCCTGGCCACCGGGCCGCAGACCGCGTGCGCGCAGTTGCCGGCGGGTGGCGTAGCCGTCCGGGGCCAGGCGCCACCGGAACACCGGTAGCGCCGCCATCACGCGGCCTCAGCCGCCGTAGCGGCCCGCTCGGCGAGGATCGTGTCCCGCAGGGAGCGGGCGTTCGCCGGCGACGTGCGTACCTCCCGGCGGATGCCCTCGGCGGTCACCTTCGCGTCCGGCCAATCGGCCGTCACCTCGCGTGCTTCGGCGAGCAACTGTTCCGGGGTGCGCTTGGGGCGGGTCGACTTCGCCACCGCCGGGACGCGGCCGGTAGCCCGACGCGGTCGGGTCGATTCGACGGCTACCGCGCGCCGCTCGATCGAGGCGACCGGAGCGGGGTCGACCGACGGGAGCGGCTTGGCCGGGAGCGTCGACTTCAGGAAGCCGACGGCCACCGGTCGGGGCAGCACGGGCGTGTTCGGGCTGATCGGCGCGGGGGTCGATACCGCGAGGTCAGCCGTAGACCGTTTCCTCTCGGTCTCGGTGGATTCCTCCGCATTCGTGCTCGCGACCGGGATCGAGGCGGGACGGTGGTGGAGCACCTTGGCCACGAGGTCGGAACCGAAGTAGATCGACCCGACCGGCAGCGACGTGGCGAGCAGGACCAGGGCCCAGTTCGCCGGGTCCCAGTCGGCCAGCCGTCCCCAGTCGACCGTGCGGTCGTGCAGCTCCGGGATCAGCCCGTGCACGTAGTTCAGGACCAGCGACGCGACCGTGTATGCCCCGAGCACCCGCAGCGCGAAGCGGCGGGCGTCACCGGCGAGCACGAGGGTGGCGATCAGGGCGAGCGCCATCAGGCCGTCGACCACGAACGGATAGAGCGTCGCGGCGGTGTCGTCCGCGCCGACCGCGCCGGCGATGTCCCGGAGCGCGTTCCACGACACCCGGAACGCCATACCGACCACGGCCACCAGCGCGAGCACCAGGGCGGCGCGGCCCTTGCGGTGGAGGCTCATGACCGACCCCCCAGCCACGGGAACGGGTGGGTGTGGTGCGCGGCGCGGAAGACCCGCATGGCCACCCCGGCGGGGGAGTCCGGCTTGGCGACCGGGCGGCCCCCGGTGATCGAGGCCAGCATGCGGGCGGCGTGGTGCTCGCACCCGTCGGCGCCGGCGTTCTCCCGGTCGACGATGGTCACGACAACCGGGCCACCGCACGGCGTCGGGTCCTCCGGGTGCGCCGCCGGACACCGGACGACGTTCGTGTCCGGCGTCTCGTCGACCAACTCGATCAGCCGCTCCACGGCGACTTCGAGACGGCCGATCAAGCGGGCCAGGGCGTTGCCGTCCAGCAGGTCCACGTTCTCCGCAGCCGCCAGGGCTTGGCGGGCGGCGACGATGGTCCAGCGGTCGTGCTCGGTGAGGTCGAAGCGGGCCATCAGGCGGCACCCCCCGCCGTGATCAGTGCGGCGAGGATGAGCAGGGCGCCGCCGGTCATGGTGAGGTCGACCGCGCGGCGCAGGCACGTGAACTTGACGACCGCGATCCGGGACAGTCCGGCGATGTCGGCGGCCAGGTCGGAGGTCACGGCGACGCCGATCTCCTCGGCGGTGAGGGTGGCCCACAGGGGGAAGCCGTGCCGGCCGCTCAGGTTCGGGCGCACCGACCGCAGCAGCAGACCGGCCGCCGCGACCAGCAGCGCCAGACCGATGCTGCCCATGACGATGGCGGGCGTGTTCAGCGGCACGTCGCGGGTGACCGTGAACGTGCCGGCGAGGACCGCGCCGACGAACGCCAGCAGCAGCGCCGTCTTCGTGTCCGTCCGCGCGATCTCCGCCTTCACCTCGGCGTGCGCGGCGGTCAGGTTCCGGTCGGTGGCGCTCACGCGGCACCCCCGGAAAGGCTCGCGCCGGCCGCACTGTTGACCAGCGCGACCCGGGCGGCCAGCGCGCGGCGGCGGGCCCGGCGGATGCGGCGCTCGTCCAGTTCGCTCGGCGTGCGGTCCAGGGTGACGATGTGCGCGTCCAACAGGTCGACGTCCGCCAGGATCACGGGCATCTCCTGCTCGATCGCGTCCAGCTCCGCGTTCGTCGGTTCCATGAAGTCGGCGAACGCGGTAACAGCGTCCTGAACAGTGACGATGTGGTTCATGGGTCGTGGTTCCTTCCAGCGAGGAACGGCCCGAACGCGGCTCCCGGGGTGCCACCCGGGAGCCGCTCGCCGTTGGAGTCGGTTTCCGGCTCCCCGCGCTCCTGCCCGTACGTCCCGCAGAGCGCGGAACGGACGGGCAGGAGAGGCAGCCGACGCGGCATCAGCGCCGCGAACCAGTACGGACCGAACTACGGATGGCACCGCCAGCCGGTCCGTACCGGCGGCGCCTGGATATGTCGTCGGTACACACCGACCTCCCGCGTGAGCAGGGACATTGAAGGGCGCGACTCCCCGCCGCGCGGTCCGTCTTTTCAACTCGGGGAGACGGGGCCCACCTATGCAGTTCTCAACCAACAGACGCTCACTTCGTACTCACCCCCGACGGGGGCTTTCCTCCGGACGCTGCCTCGCGCACCACGTCCCAGGACCGGCCTGCTATCTGGTGCGCACCAGTAGAATGCAACTGGTGCGCACCAGTGTCAAGGTGGTTCGTTGGTTCGGGTGGCGGTCGGACCGCCGCGGTGCATCTCCAGAAGACCTCTGGAGGCAGGGCAACCGGTAGCCAACAGGGCTTAACTTCCGGCCTGTTAACCCCTGTTGACCTGCGGCAACGTGCGTAATGCTGGCAAGGTGGTGCGAAGGGAACCGACGCCGGGAGGGGGGCCCATGAGTGCGGGGCTTCGGAGCGCGCGGACTGCGCGCGGATGGTCGCAGGAACGGCTGGTTCGCGAGATCGAGCAGTTCGCCCGGCGGAACCTCACGGACGTTGCATCAACCGCGAGTCTGCGGGTGTACGTGTCCGAGTGGGAGAACGGCAAGCGCACCATCTCCGACCGTTACGCGCGCATCTTGCGGCAGCTCCTCGGTGTCACGGACGGGGAGCTGCGGGATTCCGACCCGGCCCCCGTGGCGCCGACCGCCGACGGCTACGACGACCTACTGAGCCGGATTGATTCGGCCAGCAGTGTCAGCGAGTCCATGGTGAAGATGTTCAACGACCAGACCGAGCTACTGCGGACCATGGATCGCCAGAGAGGCGCCGCGGCCCTGGTCGATCAGATGTCCGGCCACTTGTCCGCCCTTGAAGACGCGCTCAATTTTGCCGTGCTGCCTTCTGCCCGTCGGCCTGTGGCACTCGCGCTCGCAGGTGCCTCAACTCTCGCAGCGTGGCAGGCCATCGACTCGGGCGCCGTCGAGCGGGCGTGGCGACACTACGAACTTGCCAAGCGCGCGGCGCGCGACGCTGAGGAGCCCATGTACCTAGCCCATGCCATGGGCGAGCAGGCGTACGTGCTCTGCGAAGCGGGACGGCCGGCGCTCGCCGTCGACCTCGTGCGGGACGCTCAGCGCACCGTCGGCCAAGCCGGTTCGGCCCGACTCCGGGCGTGGCTGCACGCCGCTGAAGCCGAGATGTGCGCGCACGCCGACATGCCGGACGACTGCCGGCGTGCGCTGGACGCGGCCACGGCCGTCATCCCGTCGGGTCCCGAGGACCGGGACCCGGACATGCTGAGCATCTTCTTGAATGGCGCTCATCTCACCCGGTGGCAGGGCAACGTGCTTGCCTTGCTCGGGGAAGAGTCGGCGGTCACCAGCCTCTACAGCGCGCTGGAAGTGATGGACCCGACGTTCGTGCGCGCCCGGGCCGGTCTGCACGCCGACCTGGCCCAGGCGCACCTCACGCGAGCCGAGTACGACGACGCCAGCACGCACCTGCGCCAGGCTCGCCTGTTGGCGAGCCGGACCGGTTCGGTCCGGCAGCGCCGTCGCGTCGACATGCTTACTGCGCGGCTGTGAGCCCAGGCGTCCGTCGCGCCGCCAGTATGTGTAGCAGAGCGACCAGGGTGCCCGAGCCCAGCAGCTCGCCGCGGGCCATGAGCCCGGGGATGTCTGCCAGCGGTACCCATTCGATGTGGCCGGCCTCTTCCAGGTCGGTCGGCTCGCCGACCTTCTCGGCGCCATGCGCTACGAAGATCTCATGCGGCGAGTCGACCATGCCGACCATGGGCTGATAGCTCACCACGTGTTCCAGCGACTTGGGCCGCCATCCCGTCTCTTCGACAGTCTCCCGTAGCGCCGTGTCCGCAGGGTCTTCCCCCTGGTCGACGATGCCGCCGGGGAGTTCCCATCCGAATTGCTTCGGAACGAAGCGGTACCGCCACATCATCAGTACCCGGTCCTGATCATCAATGACGGCCGTGACCGCCACGTGGTGGAGCCTCACAACGTGGTGTTCGAACCGCTTTACCCCTGGGGGTTCCACGTCCCAAAGTTGGAGTCTGACCCATCGGTTGTCGTACACGTCGCGCTCGCCGTAGATGCGCCAGGGTTCCAGCCCTGCCGGACGCTGAACGCTCACCGCGCCCGGCACCCGGTACGAACTCCGTCCCCGAACCTCCAACAGTCCCTCGGAGACGAGGCGGGCGAGCACCTGCCGTAGAGCCGTTCGGCCGATGCCGAGTTCTTCCACGAGTGTGCGTTCTGAGGGGAGCTTGTCACCGGGCGCGTATTCGCCTGCCGCGAGTCGCGCGCGAAGCGTCTCGTAGACCTTGGTCGTCTTCGGTCCCATCCGCGGAGCACTCTCCGTTCTGACGTGGTGCGTACCAGCGTAGCTGGAACCCCGCGCAGACTGGCGGCCCGCTCCCTTGATGATGGCATCAAGGGAGCGGGCCGTTTACCTGGCTGGGTGATTGCAGGGCTTTCTAGGTATTTCGCAAGCTAGTTACTGCATAAATCTTGCGTTCGCGCCCGCCAGCGAATTGCACCTTAGTGACCTCGACTTCGGCTTCCACTCGCTTGTTGAAGAATTCGTGCAGAAGGGGGGTCAACTCTTCATCCGTGCTAGCGCGGATGAGTTCTCCACCGTCGGTTCGAATCTCAACCTTGCCATTGAATGAACTCGCTGTCCCTAGCCAGCCGGTAATGGTTACAGTTTCCGATTCGGTAAATTCACTAACCTCGCAGAGGTAGCGGACTCGCTGTACTCCCGAAGGACTCCAGTCGCTCCGCCTTACTTGACCGCCCTGTGTATGCCAGGCGACTCGCAGTCCCACGCTCGCTTCGCTTAGGCCAGAAGTCAGAGCGCCGATATGCTTCAGGGCTCGTTGCCCGAGCGGTACAAGCTGTTCCGCCAGCATGTCATTGGACTGGCTTGGCCCCTCCGAGAGATCCACGATGTCGAGTACCGTGTCCACGGCGTCATCAAGGACAGTGCGGGTTTCTCGCTGGAAATCAGGGAACAGGCTATTCTCTGCCTGGTCAAGCTCGGGTCCGTAAATGGTCAAACCGAAAGAAGAGGGGAAGACTGAAGCTGCTCTGAGAGTAGTCGCGTCTCGGATGTCGCGCGGGATGGAGGCGAAGCTGGTGGGTTTGCCTGTAAGGGCTTGGGCGACGGCGGCGACGGACTCTTGTAGGTTCGTCAGGAATGGCCCAAGCGTCGAAACAGGAACCATGTGTTCGGCTGTGGTCGCGCCTGTTAGGGCTACGTCAAGGCGGCGACGCTCCATCTCTTCCTGCTCAACATTCAGAGCCTGGAAGAGGCGTCTACGCTGACGTACGGAGAACTCTGCGGGTGTCGTCGGCGCGCCATGCCCTTGATGCATCGTGGCATTGCGAACCTGCCGCATCCAGTCGCGAAGGGCACGCTTGTCGGAAGGGTCGGGCATGGGCACGTGTGATGTCACAGCCGCACCTCCACGTAACCGCGCCGCGTCTCACCCGGCAGTTCGCCGATTGAGTCAGCCTTTGTGCACTGCCACACTTCATCGTAGAGGCCAAGGTCCCTGTATGAGTCCCCTTCCCCTGGCTGGAGAAGGCTTGGAACCATCTGGGAGACGGGTACCCGCTTGGGGAGGCGCAGCAGGAGAGCGTCAACGCGCATGTTGTGCTCCACGCACCAGCCGCGCAGCGTGACGTCATCCAGGTAGGAGAGAGCTTCCGAGTCCAAGCGGTCGAATACCTCAGCGCGTACTAGGTAGGTGACATCCACATCGCTCGGGTCGGGCTTGCGCGAGATGAAGCTACCTCCTACCCACATGCGACTGATCTCCCCTGTCCATGCCTCAACGATGGCGCGATGCTGAGTCCATTCTTCCCAGATCGCCTGCCTGATCGCAGACCCTGTGGACGCAACGAACTCGTCGTGCATCTGTTCCAGTGACATGGCGTAGCGGCCCGGCGGCAGCAGGTCCGTGACCAGGTCGGGCTCCGGCAGATAATTCGTACTCAAGCGCACGACCCCCCCTCAATCATGATCGGCCTTGCGATGCTACTGGGGGTGAGTCACGTTGAGCCCTGACTCGCTGCATCTCGTTACGTCCTTGTGCTGATCGCCCCGCAGTAGGAGCAGTCGCCTGTCAAGGGTGTCTGAGGACACGGACGGCCGACGGAGGCCCGGAGGGTCAGAGCATCTGGAGGACGGACACCGTCCAGTCTTTGTGGGGCAGGCGTGGGGCAGTCGGGTGCAGTCACATAGAGGGCGCTGGTCAGCGTCTGTGGCTCGCGCAGACTGTAAATCTGCCGGCTCAGCCTTCCCAGGTTCGAATCCTGGCGCCGCCACACGGGAACGAGAGGCCCCGTGACCTGCCCGAACGGCAGGTCACGGGGCCTCTCGTCGTTTCAGGGACAGGAAAGAGCGATCACCGGCCCGGCTCGGTGTCCGTGTTCCGGGCAGACTGGTGTCATGGCCTCGTCCTCCCGACGCAGAACCTGCCCCGAGTGCCGTCGCGAGATCGCCGTCGTCGCCGGGCGGTACGCGCGTCACGACCCGTCCGGTGCGCGGCGCAGCGGCGATCTCGTCTCCTGCCCGGGCTCACGGCGCCCGGCGCAGCTGGGCGCCGTGCAGCCGTCCTTGGACGGCTACGCCGTCCCCGACTTCCCCGGCCAACTGCCCCTGTTCTGACCGTGCGCGCCCCGCGCGGCCTCAGTTCCCGGCGACCGACTTCACCGCCACCGACACCGGCGTCGAGCCGCTGATCAGCTCCAGGGTCAGGCCGTTCGTGGCCGGGGTGTCGACCAGTTCCGCCAGGACGGCGGCCACGTCGTCGCGGGGGACCGGGCCGCGGCCGGTGTGGGCCTCCAGGCGGACCAGGCCGGTACCGGCGTCGTCCGTCAGCACGCCGGGGCGCAGGATGGTCCAGTCCAGCTCGTCCAGCGAGCGCACGTACGCGTCGGCCTCGCCCTTGGCGCGCTGGTAGACGTCGAAGACCTCGTCCCCCTGGTGGTGCGGGTCGGCGCCCATGGACGACACGACGAGCAGGCGCCGTACGCCCGCCCGGACCGCGGCGTCCGCGAAGAGGACCGCCGCCGCCTTGTCCACCGTCTCCTTGCGGGCCGCCCCGCTTCCGGGGCCCGCGCCCGCGGCGAAGACCGCCGCGTCCGCGCCGCGCAGCCGCTCCGCGACCTCCTCGACCGAGGCCGACTCGAGGTCGAGCACGACCGGTTCGGCGCCGGCCTCGCGCAGGTCGTCGGCCTGCTCGGCCTTGCGGATGATGCCCGCCACCTCGTCTCCGCGCGCGGCGAGCAACCGCTCCAGCCGTAGCGCGATCTGACCATGACCCCCAGCGATGACAATGCGCATGTCTTCGACCGTACGCCCCGACGGCCGCACATGCCGTACGGTTCCGGCGCTTGCCGGCACGCACCACCGGACTCCGCCGGTACGGGCGGCGTTCCCCTTCCTGCCCCCGCGGTCGTTCGCCGCGCTCCCGTCAGGGCCGGTCCCCGCGTTCCCCACGGTCCCCGCGCCCCTGCCGGGGCAGTTCCAGGTCCGTCGCGGTCGCCGAGTCGCCGTACTCCCGGACCGCGCTCGTACGCGCCACCACGCGCCCCTGGTGCACCACGATCCTGCTGTAGGCCAGGGACAGCGCTCCCGCCAGCCGGTCCCCGCGCACCGCGAGGAGTTCGGCCGGGAAGCCCGCCTCCACCCGGACCTCGGGCAGACCCAGCGCCGTCCGGGCCGCCGCGCTCACCGCGTCGTACGCGTCCTCGGGGCGCAGCCCGTGGCGGGAGGCGAGCAGGAACGCCGCCTCCAGGGGGTCGCCGCGTCCGACCGGGTTGGACACGTCCCGCAGCGCGCCGCTGCCGGCGGCGACCCGCACCCCGGCCGCCCGCAGCAGCCGTACCGGAGCCGTGCCGTCGCGGCGGTCCAGGGCCCCGCAGGCGCCCTGTGGCAGGCACACGACCGTCACTCCGGCCGCCGCGAGCCGGTCCGCGGCCCGGGCGGCCAGGTCGGCGGGCAGCCGCCCCATACCGTCGCAGGGGCCGAGGGTCACTCCGGGGCGCAACCCGGCCGCCATCGCCGCCAGCCGGGCCAGTCGCGCCGGGTCGGCGGCGTCCGTGTGCAGGTCGACCGGGCAGCCGTGCTCACCGGCCACCTCCAGGAGTGCCTCCACGTACCCCGTCGGGTCGGGATCCAGGTCCGGGCACCCGCCCACCACGTCCGCGCCCATCTTGACCGCGTCCCGCAGCATCGCCAGCCCGTCGGCCCCGGCCGCTCCGGTCAGCACCCTCGGCATCGCCACGGTGGACAGTTCGGCCAGTCCGCGCAGGGTCCGGCGCGCCCGCAGTACGGCGGTCAGGGCACCCAGTCCGGGAACGTCGCCCACGCGTACGTGTGCCCGTAGCGCGGTGGCCCCGTGCCCCAGCTGGAGCAGGGCGGCCTCCGTGGCCCGGCGCTGGACGTCCTGGGGGTCGTAGAAGACGGGGCCGGGGGCGTCGGCCGTCAGCGCCGTGTCGCCGTGGACGTGGGGTTCGGCGGGGGCGGGCAGGAGCAGGTAGCCGCTGAGGTCCACGCGGATGCCGGTACCCGGCGGGCGGGCCGTCGTCAGGCTGCCGGCGGTGCCGACCGCCTCGATGCGCCCGCCGTGCAGCCGTACGTCCACGGTCCGGCCGTCGGCGAGCCGCGCGCCGGAGAGCAGGAGGGAGCCGCGGCCGGCGGGACCGGAGGAGGAGGACGAGTGGGGCGGCTGCGGCTGACTGTCGGGCATCGCGCTCCTCTGGGCTCGGGGCTGCGCAGTGGGGGACGCAAGATCACGCAGAGTGAGTCGAGCCTAGGACGGTGATCAGTCGGCGGCGCGGAGGAGCGCAATAGTCGTACCGATGCGGTCCGCCATGAGGCCGGCCGGGGCGCGCGCGAGTGGGCGGCCGGGGAGGGCCGGGGCGGGTGCGGGACGGGACGGGGCAGCGGCGGGCGAAACGGATTTGGGCGAACGGCGGGCGACCGTGTAATGTCTTCATCGCTCGCCCCAATAGCTCAGTCGGCAGAGCGTCTCCATGGTAAGGAGAAGGTCAACGGTTCGATTCCGTTTTGGGGCTCTGGTGTGAGAGGTTCCCGCCGCAAGGCGGGGCCCGATCGCATCACAGCGGTGTAGCTCAGTCGGTAGAGCAAGCGGCTCATAATCGCTGTGTCACCGGTTCAAGTCCGGTCACCGCTACTCTTAGTAGCCGATTGCGGGGTCGGTCCTTCAATCGGCTACTCTTTCCTGCGTTAATACCATCAATCCGTTCGTCAAGGAGCACTCACGTGGCTGCCACCGACGTCCGCCCGAAGATCACGCTGGCCTGCGTGGAGTGCAAGGAGCGGAACTACATCACCAAGAAGAACCGGCGTAACAACCCGGACCGACTGGAGATGAAGAAGCACTGCCCGCGTTGCAACGCGCACACCGCGCACCGCGAAACGCGATAAACCAGGCTCGTACACGAGGCCGTCCCCGGAACTGGGGGGCGGCCTCGCGTCGTTTGGGTCAGCGGTGCCCGAGAAGGCACCCACAGCCGCAGAGAGCAGCAGGAGGTTGCGAGCCCATGGCGCTCGACCAGTCGTTCGTGGGGCGGACCTATCCGCCGACCGCGCCCTACGAGGTGGGCCGGGAGAAGATCCGCGAGTTCGCGGAGGCGGTGGGGGACGCCAATCCGGCGTACACGGACGTGGACGCCGCGAAGGCGCTCGGCCACCCGGACGTGATCGCGCCGCCGACCTTCGTGTTCTCGATCACTTTCAAGGCGGCTGGTCAGGTCATCGAGGACCCTCAGCTCGGCTTGGACTACAGCCGGGTGGTACACGGCGACCAGAAGTTCGCCTATGACCGCCCGGTGCGGGCCGGCGACCGGCTCACGGTCACCTCGACCATCGAGGCGATCAAGTCGATGGCGGGCAACGACATCCTGGACATCCGCGGCGAGGTCCACGACGAGGCCGGTGAGCACGTCGTGACCGCCTGGACCAAGCTGGTGGCCCGCGCGGCCGAGGAGGCGTGAGCATCCCATGACGGACCCCCTGACCCCTTCCACGACGGCGGAGATCGCGTACGACGACGTCGAGGTCGGCACCGAACTGCCGGCGCAGACGTTCCCCGTGGACCGCGCCACGCTCGTGCGGTACGCGGGCGCCTCCGGTGACTTCAACCCGATCCACTGGAACGAGAAGTTCGCCAAGAAGGTCGGCCTGCCGGACGTGATCGCGCACGGCATGTTCACCATGGCCGAGGCGATCCGCGTGGTCACCGACTGGACCGGCGACCCGGCGGCGGTCGTGGAGTACGGCGTCCGCTTCACCAGGCCCGTGGTCGTCCCGAACGACGACCGGGGCGCCGTCATCGAGGTCAGCGGCAAGGTCGCGGCCAAGCTGGACGACAACAAGGTCCGCGTCGACCTCACGGCCACCAGTGCCGGACAGAAGGTCCTCGGCATGTCCCGCGCCGTCGTACGACTGGGCTGACCGGCCCGTCAGGTGCTGACCGGCCCGCCCGGTGAGGGGTGCTCCTCATGGGGTGAGCACCCCTCACACGCGCGCGACGCCCGGTGGCCCCCGATGGTCCAGCGGGCCGATGGCGCCCCGCCGGGCATCCTTGACGTAGTTAGTGATTGAGCACTAACTTACCTTCATGGTCAGGATGAGCGCCGAGGAGCGTCGCGAGAGCGTCATCCGCGCGGCGATGAACGAGTTCGCCAAGGGCGGTTACCACGGCACGTCCACGGAGGCCATCGCCAAGAGGGTCGGGGTGTCCCAGCCCTACCTCTTCCGGCTCTTCCCGAGCAAGAAGGCGCTCTTCCTCGCGGTGGCGGAACGCTGCCTCCAGGACACGCGCCGGGTCTTCGAGGAGTCGTCCGAGGGGCTGCACGGCGAAGAGGCGCTGCGCGCCATGGCGGAGGCCTACACCCGCCTGATCACCGAGCGGCCCGAGCGGCTCCAGATGCAGTTGCAGACGTACGTGACGGTCGCGGCGGCCGAGGCCGCCGGGGACCACGAGTTCGGCGAGATGGTGCGCAAGGGCTGGCTGGAGATCTGGGACGCCGTACACCTGCCGCTCGGCGGCGATGTCGGCGAGACGACGAGCTTCATGGCGTCCGGCATGCTCATCAACGCACTGGCCGGCATGGGATTCCCGCCGGAGCACCGGATCTGGGACGGCCTTCGCCTCTCGGCGGGGAGCGAGCGGAACCCGGACGGCTCGTAGGGCAGGGCGGTGCCCGGCTGTGCCGCGCGTCCTCATGACCACAAAAGTTAGTGATCAATTACTTCATTCATCGGCCTGGGGGAGAGATGCCACAACAGAGCGAACGTCCGGAGGCACGCCGCGGGGGAGCGGCCTGGGCCCTCGTCATCACCAGCGTCGCCGGCTTCATGGCGGCCCTGGACAATCTCGTCGTCACCACCGCCCTGCCCTCCATCCGCGAGGACCTGGGCGGGGCGCTGCACGACCTGGAATGGACCGTGAGCGCCTACACGCTCACCTTCGCCGTCCTGCTGATGTTCGGCGCGGCCCTCGGCGACCGTTTCGGCCGCCGCCGGCTCTTCCTCGTCGGCCTCACCGTCTTCACCGCCGCCTCCGCCGCCGCTGCCATGGCGCCCGGCCTCGACTCCCTGATCGCCGCCCGCGCCGTCCAGGGCGTCGGCGCGGCGATCATGATGCCGTTGACACTGACCCTGCTGACGGCCGCCGTGCCCGCCGAGCGGCGCGGGACGGCGTACGGCATCTGGGGCGCGGTCAACGGACTGGCCGTGGCCTCCGGCCCGCTGGTCGGCGGCAGCCTCACCGAGCACATCTCCTGGCAGTGGATCTTCTGGCTGAACGTTCCGCTGGGCGTCGCCCTGCTGCCGCTCGCCCGCCTCCGCCTCGCCGAGTCGCACGGCACCGGCGCCCCGCTCGACCTTCCCGGCACCCTGCTCGCCAGCGGCGGCCTCTTCGGCATCGTCTACGGCCTGGTGCGCGGCCCCGTCGACGGCTGGAGCGGCGCCGTGGTGCCGACCGCGCTGTCCGCAGGCGCCGCACTGCTCGCCGGCTTCGTCCTCTACAGCACCCGCGCCAAGAACCCCATGCTCCCGATGCGGCTGTTCCGCTCCCGCGCCTTCTCCGGCATCAACGCGGCGAGCCTGCTGATGTTCCTGGGGATGTTCGGCTCGATCTTCCTGCTCAGCCAGTACATGCAGGGCGTGCTCGGCTACTCGCCCACCGAGGCGGGCCTGCGCATGCTGCCCTGGACCGGCATGCCGATGCTGGTCGCGCCGATCGCCGGTCTCCTCTCGGACCGCGTCGGTGGGCGCCCGGTCGTCGCCGCCGGACTCTTCCTCCAGGCGGCCGGTCTCGGCTACCTCGCCTCCGTGATCACGACCGACGCCTCCTACGCCGTCCAACTGCCCGGTCTGATCATCAGCGGGATCGGCATGGCCCTGTTCTTCGCCCCGGCCTCCGCCCTGGTGATGACCAGCGTCGTACCGAAGGAGCAGGGCATCGCCTCCGGCGCCAACAACGCGCTGCGCGAAGTGGGCGGCGCGCTCGGCATCGCGGTCATGTCCTCCATCTTCGCGGCCCGGGGCGGCTACGAGTCCGCGCGGTCCTTCGTCGACGGGCTGCGGCCCGCGGTCGCGGTGGGCGCCGGGATCGTGGCCCTCGGAGGCGTCGCGACCCTCCTGATCCCGACCCGCCGCCCGGCCCGCCCCCCGGCCACGGACGGGGCCGGGACGGACGAGGCCGCACCGGCAGCCGAGCCGGCGCTCGCCGCCACACGCAAGGCCTCCCGCTGACCCGCGCGCCAACCGAGAAGCGACACACGAGAAGCGACCTGCGACACACGCACCCACGCGCCGACCTCCCGAGGACTGTCCGCGCAGATGCGGGACGCGAAGTTCGCCACCTGGCCGGCGACGAGCGACGAACTGCCGGTGAGCTGGGAGGAGGTGCGCCGACGCCTGACGTGATCCCGCGCGGGGCACCCGGTGGTACCGCCCCACGAGCACCGGACGTCCACCCGGACAGGAACGCCTCGGCCGGCCGGCCGAGGCGTTTCCCACCGCGCGGGGCTGTCGGTGCCGTCTCGTAGTCTTGAGCGCGTGCAGGAACTCCACGACGCTCCCCTCGCCCCGCTGACCACCTTCCGGCTGGGAGGACCGGCGACCCGCCTGGTCACGGCCACGACCGACGCCGAGGTGATCGCCGCCGTCCGCGAGGCCGACGACACCGGCACGCCCCTGCTGCTCATCGGCGGCGGATCCAACCTGGTCATCGGCGACAAGGGATTCGACGGCACCGCCCTGCACATCGCCACGCGCGGCCTCTCCCTGGACGGCACGACGCTGGAGCTGGCGGCCGGCGAGATCTGGACCGACGCCGTCGCCCGCACCGTCGAGGCCGGACTCGCCGGCGTCGAGTGCCTCGCGGGCATCCCCGGCTCGGCGGGCGCCACCCCCATCCAGAACGTCGGGGCGTACGGCCAGGAGGTCGCCTCCACGATCACCCAGGTGACGGCGTACGACCGCCGCGTGCAGGAGACGGTCACCCTCACCAACGCCGAGTGCGCCTTCTCCTACCGCCACAGCCGCTTCAAGGCCGAGCCCGAGCGGTACGTGGTCCTGCGCGTGCGCTTCGAGCTGGAGGACGCCGGCGGCCTCTCCGCGCCCCTCCGCTACGCCGAGACGGCCCGCGCCCTCGGTGTCGGTCCGGGCGACCGGGTGCCGCTCGCCACCGCCCGCGACACCGTGCTGAAGCTGCGCGCGGGCAAGGGCATGGTCCTGGACCCCGAGGACCACGACACCTGGTCGGCCGGGTCGTTCTTCACCAACCCGATCCTCACGGACGAGGAGTTCGCCGCCTTCCGCGCGCGCGTGGACGAACGCCTCGGCGGGGGCGTCGAGCCGCCCGCCTTCCCGGCAGGGGAGGGCCGTGTGAAGACCTCCGCCGCCTGGCTGATCGACAAGGCCGGCTTCACCAAGGGCTACGGCACCGGCCCCGCCCGCATCTCCACCAAGCACACCCTCGCCCTCACCAATCGCGGCGAGGCGACCACGGAGGACCTGCTCGCGCTGGCCCGCGAGGTCGTCACCGGTGTCCGCGAGGCCTTCGGCGTCACCCTGGTCAACGAACCGGTGACGGTCGGCGTCAGCCTCTAGCCGAAGTCAAGGGCCTCTGTGGCTCAGTAGGCCACCCCCACGCCCTGCTTCACCGTCCCCGCGTCCTCGGTCATCGCGAGCAGGGCGTGCGCCACGTCGGCGCGGCCCAGGAAACGGCCCTTGGACGGGAAGCCGCCGACCACCGTCCGGTACCGGCCGGAGAGCGGCTTGTTCTGCAGCCGCGGCGGCCGGACGACCGTCCAGTCCGTGGCACTGCGCGCCACTTCCGCCTCCATGGCGCGCAGATCGGCGTAGATGTCCTTGAGGATCACGGAGACCACCTGCCGCGCGCTCCGGTCCAGCAGCCCGGCGTTCTGGGGCTCGGGGCCGACCGGCGCGGCACTGACGACCAGCAGCCTGCGCACGCCCTCCGCCTCCATGGCGCCGAGCACCGTCCGGGTCAGCCTCGTCGCGACCCCGGCGTCGGCGCGGCGGCGGGCGCCGAGCCCGGACAGCACGGCGTCCCGGCCGGCCACCGCCGGGCGGAGCGCCGCCGGGTCGCTCAGGTCCGCCCGGAACACCTCCAGGCGCTCGCCGGTCACGGACAACCGCGCGGGGTCCCGTACGACGGCCGTGACCTCGTGCCCGGCCCCGAGTGCCTGACGGACGACCTCTTGGCCGACGCCTCCCGTGGCACCGAAGACGGTGAGTTTCATGGCGTACTCCTCCCATAGGTGGGTGAGTACTTACTCACCCCCGTCTCCTCTACTCTGAGTAAGCAATCACCCGCTGGTCAAGCCCGACTGGAGCAGCCATGCCGTCCGCCAAGCCGGCCCGGGAACGCATCCTGGACGCCGCCCACGAGCTGATGCTGACCGTCGGGCTCGCCCGGGCCACCACCAAGGAGATCGCCAAGGGGGCCGACTGCTCCGAGGCCGCGCTGTACAAGTACTTCGCGAGCAAGGAGGAGCTCTTCATCCGGGTCCTCTCGGAGCGGCTGCCGCGACTGACGCCCTTGCTGCACGGCCTCGCCGCCGAGCCGGGCCGGGCCGCCCTCGAGGAGAACCTCACGGAGATCGCCCGCCAGGCCGCGCTCTTCTACGAGCAGAGCTTTCCGATCGCCGCGTCGCTGTACGCCGAGACGCGGCTCAAGCGGCGGCACGACGACGTGATGCGGGAGATGGGTACCGGGCCGCACCTGCCGATCGAGGGGCTCGACGCGTACCTGCGCGCCGAGCAGGGCGCGGGGCGTGTCCGGGCCGACGCGGACACGTTCGCCGCGGCGTCGCTGCTGCTGGGGGCGTGTGCGCAGCGGGCGTTCGCGTACGACGCGACGCGGGACGGTACGCGGCCGCCGGTCGATGACTTCGCCCGGCGACTGGCCCGGACGTTGCGAGCGGGGCTCTGCTGACGGGTGAGCGGCGCCCGGGGGAGGCGTGGTGGGCCCGGCACCCGGCGTGGGTGCGGGGGTGGGTTGCGCGGCCCGGCGCTACGGAGCGCCTCCCCCACTCCCGGCTTCGCTCGAGCGGGGGGACCCCCACCGCCTACCCGGCCAGCCAGTCGTCCACCCCGGCCAGCAGCTTCCCCTTCACGTCCTCCGGCGCAGCCGACCCCCGTACGGACTGGCGGGCCAGTTCCGCCAGCTCCGTGTCCGTGAACCCGTGATACTCACGCGCGATCTCGTACTGCGCCGCCAGCCGCGAGCCGAACAGCAGGGGATCGTCCGCGCCCAGCGCCATCGGTACCCCCGCCTCGAACAGCGTCCGCAGCGGCACGTCCTCCGGCTTCTCGTAGACGCCCAGGGCGACGTTCGACGCCGGACACACCTCGCACGTCACCTGCCGGTCCGCCAGCCGCTTCAGCAGCCGCGGATCCTCCGCCGCCCGCACCCCGTGCCCGATCCGGTCGGCCTCCAGGTCGTCGAGGCAGTCCCGCACCGACATCGGCCCGGTCAGCTCACCCCCGTGCGGCGCGGACAACAGCCCCCCGTCCCGTGCGATCGCGAACGCCCGGTCGAAGTCCCGGGCCATGCCCCGCCGCTCGTCGTTCGACAGCCCGAAGCCGACCACGCCCCGGTCCGCGTACCGCACCGCGAGACGCGCCAGCGTGCGTGCGTCCAGCGGATGCTTCATCCGGTTCGCGGCGACCAGCACCCGCATCCCGATCCCGGTGTCCCGAACGGTCGTCTCCACCGCGTCCAGGATGATCTCCAGCGCCGGAATCAACCCGCCCAGCCGCGGCGCGTACGACGTCGGGTCCACCTGGATCTCCAGCCACCCCGACCCGTCCCGCAGGTCCTCCTCCGCGGCCTCCCGGACCAGCCGCTGGATGTCCTCCGGCTCCTGGAGGCACGACCGCGCCGCGTCGTACAGCCGCTGGAAGCGGAACCAGCCCCGCTCGTCCGTCGCCCGCAGCTCCGGCGACTCCCCCTGACTCAGCGCCTCGGTCAGCGTCTCGGGCAGACGCACCCCGTGCTTGTCGGCCAGCTCCAGCAGGGTCGCGGGCCGCATCGACCCGGTGAAGTGCAGGTGCAGATGGGCCTTCGGCAGGTCAGAGACATCACGTACACGCTCCATTCCGTGATCCTGCCGCACGCCACGCCCACCCCGGTAGCAGTTTCCCCGTACGTGGTCTTGCTCGCACAAACAAACTGGGCAAACGAACAGGGCACCCCCCGAATCCGAGGAGTGCCCTGCCGGAAGCAGCGACGACGAGCGTCGAAGGGCGACGTCAGGCCCTGGCCTCCGCCAGCAGCTTCTGGATCCGGCTCACGCCCTCCACGAGGTCCTCGTCCCCCAGCGCGTACGAAAGCCGCAGGTAACCCGGCGTGCCGAACGCCTCGCCCGGCACCACCGCGACCTCGGCCTCCTCCAGGATCAGCGCGGCCAGCTCGACCGTGTCCTGCGGACGCCTGCCGCGGATCTCCTTGCCGAGCAGCGCCTTCACCGACGGGTAGGCGTAGAACGCGCCCTTGGGCTCCGGGCACAGCACGCCGTCGATCTCGTTGAGCATCCGCACGATGGTCTGACGGCGCCGGTCGAAGGCCTCCCGCATCCTCGCCACGGCGTCCAGGTCACCGGAGACCGCGGCCAGCGCCGCCGCCTGGGCCACGTTGGACACGTTGGACGTGGCGTGCGACTGGAGGTTCGTCGCGGCCTTGACGACGTCCTTCGGGCCGATGACCCACCCGACGCGCCAGCCGGTCATCGCGTACGTCTTCGCGACACCGTTGACCACGATGCACTTGTCGCGCAGCTCGGGCAGCAGCGCGGGCATGGACACGGCGGAGGCGTCACCGTAGACGAGGTGCTCGTAGATCTCGTCGGTCAGCACCCACAGACCGTGCTCGACGGCCCACTGGCCGATCGCCTCGGTCTCGGCCTCGCTGTACACGGAACCCGTCGGGTTGGACGGCGACACGAAGAGGACGACCTTCGTCTTCTCCGTGCGGGCCGCCTCCAGCTGCTCCACGCTCACTCGGTAACCGGAGGTCTCGTCGGCGACGACCTCGACGGGGACACCGCCGGCCAGCCGGATCGACTCGGGGTACGTCGTCCAGTACGGCGCCGGGACGATGACCTCGTCGCCCGGGTCGAGGATCGCGGCGAACGCCTCGTAGATGGCCTGCTTGCCGCCGTTGGTGACCAGGATCTGCGACGGGTCGACCTCGTAGCCGGAGTCGCGCAGCGTCTTCGCGGCGATCGCGGCCTTCAGCTCGGGCAGCCCGCCGGCCGGCGTGTAGCGGTGGTACTTCGGGTTCTTGCAGGCCTCGACGGCGGCCTCGACGATGTAGTCCGGCGTCGGGAAGTCGGGTTCACCGGCGCCGAAGCCGATCACCGGACGTCCGGCGGCCTTGAGGGCCTTGGCCTTGGCGTCCACGGCGAGGGTGGCGGACTCGGAGATCGCGCCGACTCGGGCGGAGACCCGGCGCTCGGTGGGAGGGGTTGCAGGGCTCATGGACCCATCGTTCCAGACCGGAAACTCCGGCGGCACACGGGTTTCACGGACTGAACAGACCGAACGGGCGAGGGCGAACGCCTGAACGCCGGCCTGAACGGCAGTCCGGAACCACCCGCGACACCAGTTCGGATCCGCCCCGGGAAAAGGGCGGTCTCCGGCCGGGACGGCCCGGGAGGAACGCCCGCGCGTCCTTTCTGTTCGACGCCTGGCCCGTGAGCACGTACACTCTCACCTCGTTGGCCTTCAACGGCCCGCGCTCACCCGGTGCACACCAGGCATCCGGGGGGATGCGGTACGTTGGGGGACACACAAAGGGTCGTAGCTCAATTGGTAGAGCACTGGTCTCCAAAACCAGCGGTTGGGGGTTCAAGTCCCTCCGGCCCTGCTACACACTCCATCGCCAGGATGTGTGCGCATGTACGTACAGCAATGCACCGCCGTGCGGCTCAGACCGGGCGCGGCACGGCCACGACCCGGAATCAGGTGAGGACGAGTGACGGACGCCGTGGGCTCCATCGACATGCCTGATGCCCAGGACGAGGCGCCGGACTCCAAGAAGGCCCGCAAGGGCGGCAAGCGCGCCAAGAAGGGCCCGCTGAAGCGTCTCGCGCTCTTCTACCGCCAGATCGTCGCGGAACTTCGCAAGGTCGTCTGGCCCAGTCGTAACCAGCTGACGACGTACACCACCGTGGTGATCATCTTCGTGGTCATCATGATCGGCCTGGTGACACTGATTGACTATGGCTTCAGTCACGCCGCCAAGTACGTCTTCGGCTGAGTCGAGAGCGAAGGGCGCCGAGGTACCCGGCGCCCCTTTCGCGTGTTCCACCCCTATGTATCCAGGAAGAAGCAGCCACCGTGTCTGACCCGAACGTGAACGACGCCATCGAGCCGGTCGAGTCCGTCGAGGACGAGCTCGGCACCGTCGAGGGCGCCGACAACGAGGACACCGAGGCCTCCGCCGAGGCCGAGGCTGCCGACGACGCCGTCGTCGCGGACGCGGACGAGACCGCCGAGGCCGAGGACGAGACCGAGGCCGAAGAGGCCCAGGACGAGACCGACGAGGACGAGGCCGAAGAGGCCCAGGACGACGACGAGTCCGAGACCGCCGAGTCGGCGGACGAGGCCGCGGAGCCCGAGCCCGAGCTCGACCCGATCGAGAAGCTCCGCCAGGAGCTGCGCGTCCTCCCCGGCGAGTGGTACGTGATCCACACCTACGCCGGTTACGAGAACCGCGTGAAGACCAACCTCGAGCAGCGCGCCGTCTCGCTCAACGTCGAGGACTACATCTTCCAGGCCGAGGTGCCGCAGGAAGAGGTCGTCCAGATCAAGAACGGCGACCGCAAGACGATCCGGCAGAACAAGCTGCCCGGCTACGTCCTGGTCCGGATGGACCTGACCAACGAGTCCTGGGGTGTCGTCCGCAACACCCCCGGCGTCACCGGCTTCGTCGGCAACGCCTACGACCCGTACCCGCTGACGCTGGACGAGATCGTCAAGATGCTCGCCCCCGAGGCCGAGGAGAAGGCCGCCCGCGAGGCCGCCGAGGCCGAGGGCAAGCCGGCTCCCCAGCGCAAGGTCGAGGTCCAGGTGCTGGACTTCGAGGTCGGCGACTCGGTCACCGTCACCGACGGTCCGTTCGCGACGCTGCAGGCCACGATCAACGAGATCAACGCCGACTCGAAGAAGGTCAAGGGCCTCGTCGAGATCTTCGGCCGCGAGACCCCGGTCGAGCTGAGCTTCGACCAGATCCAGAAGAACTAGTTCTTCCTGGGCGCACACTTCCGGACAGGTCAGACAGGCTCAGGCAGCCGGTCTGACCTGCTCGGTTTTTGGCCGCACATCCATACCCGTTATCGTTGTGCGGTATGCCTGTGTCCGGGTAGCTCCCGAACCCAGGCAGGACCCGAATCGAAAGGACCCGGAGAGCTATGCCTCCCAAGAAGAAGAAGGTCACGGGGCTCATCAAGCTCCAGATCCAGGCCGGTGCCGCGAACCCGGCTCCGCCGGTCGGCCCCGCGCTGGGTCAGCACGGCGTCAACATCATGGAGTTCTGCAAGGCCTACAACGCCGCGACCGAGTCGCAGCGCGGTTGGGTCATCCCGGTGGAGATCACGGTCTACGAGGACCGTTCCTTCACCTTCATCACCAAGACGCCGCCGGCCGCCAAGATGATCCTCAAGGCCGCGGGCGTGGAGAAGGGCTCCGGCGAGCCGCACAAGACCAAGGTCGCGAAGATCACGCGTGACCAGGTCCGTGAGATCGCCACCACCAAGATGCCCGACCTCAACGCCAACGACCTGGACGCCGCCGAGAAGATCATCGCCGGCACCGCGCGTTCCATGGGCGTCACGGTCGAGGGCTGACCTCCACCCCCGTAACCAAGCAGTAGTGGCAGGGCCTGCTCGGCCCGGACCACAACTCCTAAGAAGCCACAGGAGCAGTAGTGAGCAAGCGCAGCAAGTCTCTCCGCGCTGCGGACGCCAAGATCGACCGGGACAAGCTCTACGCCCCGCTCGAGGCCGTCCGTCTCGCCAAGGAGACCTCCACGACCAAGTTCGACGGCACCGTCGAGGTCGCCTTCCGTCTGGGTGTCGACCCGCGCAAGGCCGACCAGATGGTCCGTGGCACCGTGAACCTCCCGCACGGCACCGGTAAGACCGCCCGGGTCCTGGTCTTCGCGACCGGCGACCGTGCCGAGGCCGCGCGTGCCGCGGGCGCCGACATCGTCGGCGCCGACGAACTGATCGACGAGGTGTCGAAGGGCCGTCTGGACTTCGACGCCGTCGTCGCCACCCCGGACCTCATGGGCAAGGTCGGCCGCCTCGGCCGCGTGCTCGGTCCCCGTGGTCTGATGCCGAACCCCAAGACCGGCACCGTGACCCCGGACGTCGCCAAGGCTGTCAACGACATCAAGGGCGGCAAGATCGAGTTCCGCGTCGACAAGCACTCGAACCTGCACTTCATCATCGGCAAGACGTCGTTCGACGACACCAAGCTGGTGGAGAACTACGGCGCGGCGCTGGAGGAGATCCTCCGTCTGAAGCCGTCCGCCGCCAAGGGCCGTTACATCAGGAAGGCCGCCATCAGCACCACGATGGGCCCCGGCATCCCGGTCGACTCCAACCGCACCCGCAACCTCCTCGTCGAGGAGGACCCGGCCGCGGTCTGAGCCGACGGCTCGCCCAACCGGTTCACGGGCCCCGCACCTTCCTTCCGAGGTGCGGGGCCCGTTCCCTTTGTCCCGCGGGTTCCCGTGGGGATTTCCCCGTACGGGTGTCCGTGCCCTGCGTTAGCGTGCGGGCACCGGACTCGCACGGGGGTGGCACGCATGACGCGCACGACGGCACGCCGCACGGTCGTCTCGATCGCGGTGACGGCCGCGCTGGCCTGCGCCACCGCCTGCACCGACGCGGAGGGGCCCACCGGCGGCCCCGCCGGAACCCCGGCGCTCACCGGCCCGGCGGCCGAGGCCCTGCGGACCGTGGAGCGGGCCACCGGACGGGCGGGGTCGGCCCGGGTCGAGTCCACGACCGTCATGGGCCGCGAGCTGTCCCTGGAGGCCGTCGGCGCCCTCGGCTGGAGCGGCGGACTCACCGGGACCTTGACGATCACGTACACGGGCGGCACGACCGCCGAGACGATGCGCCGGCTCGGCACCACCTCGATGGAGGCCCGGTACCTGCCCGACGCCTACTACGCCAGGATGGGCGACAGGTTCGCCGGCCGGGCGGGCGGCAGACACTGGATCAAGTACGTCTACGCCGACGTGGAGGACCTCGGCGGCGACACGGCCGTCGGTTTCGCGGACCAGATGCGCGACACCACGCCCCACCAGGCGGTGAAGCGGCTGCTGGCCGCCGACGACGTGCGCGAGGTCGGCGAGGAGACGACCCGCGGCCGGCGCACCACACACTGGACCGGCACGGTGGGCGGCGCCACCCCCCAGACCGTCGACATCTGGGTCGACGACCGCGACCTGCCGGTCAAGAAGGTCGAGCGGGGGCGGACCGGGACCGGGGAGCTGACCCAGACCGCGTACTACAGCGACTACGGCGTCACCGTCTCCGCGAAGCGCCCACCGGCCGGCGACACGGCGGACTTCAAGGAGCTGCT
This sequence comes from Streptomyces sp. AC627_RSS907, assembly GCF_019049165.1. NCBI lineage: Bacteria > Bacillati > Actinomycetota > Actinomycetes > Kitasatosporales > Streptomycetaceae > Streptomyces > Streptomyces sp. AC627_RSS907. The sequence goes on along the minus strand of NZ_JAGMUE010000092.1, from coordinate 58,346 downwards.
GGCGGCGCGGGACTCCTGACCGGGGCTGCCGGACACAGAGATCGCGAGATCAGTCGGTCCGCTGATCATGCACGGGCCCGGCGGGGCTGAGCCCGGCGGGGCCGGACCGGCCGTGCCGAGTCGCCGTACGGGCGGATTTGCTTGACACTGCCCCGTTCGCGTACGCTCTCCGAGAAGCCAAAGACCGCTGGTCGTTGCCGTTGCGCTCGCGAGAGGGCACGGTGGCCGAAGGATCCGCTGAACTGCGGACGACCCGCGCAGGTGACAGTGGATGAGCTCCCTTCAGTCCGCGCCTCGTGCGTGTGGCGAAAGGTCGAGCCACGCCCCGTGCGCCTGCGCCGGGGCGTTTCGTTTTTCCCAGTCCTCCTTCGGGTCCGCGCGGTCCGAATCACCCGGAAGGAGGCCGAGGCTCTATGGCGACGCCCGACAAGGCTGCCGCGGTTGCCGAGCTGACGGACAAGTTCCGCAGCTCCAACGCCGCAGTGCTGACCGAGTACCGCGGTCTCACCGTGGCGCAGCTCAAGACGCTGCGCCGGTCGCTCGGTGAGAACGCCCAGTACGCCGTGGTGAAGAACACGCTGACCAAGATTGCGGCCAACGAGGCCGGGATCACGACGCTGGACGACCAGTTCAATGGTCCGACGGCTGTCGCCTTCATCACCGGTGACCCGGTGGAGTCGGCGAAGGGTCTGCGCGACTTCGCCAAGGACAACCCGAATCTCGTCATCAAGGGCGGTGTCCTTGACGGCAAGGCGATGACCGCCGACGAGATCAAGAAGCTTGCGGACCTCGAGTCCCGCGAGGTTCTGCTCTCCAAGCTGGCGGGTGCCTTCAAGGGCAAGCAGTCCCAGGCTGCTCAGCTCTTCCAGGCGCTTCCCTCGAAGTTCGTCCGCACCGTGGACGCGCTCCGTGCCAAGCAGGACGAGCAGGGCGGTGCCGAGTAACTCGGCTCGCTTTCCGATCCTCGCCGCATGAACCGCATGAGGTGAGGGTCGATGCGGGCCCGACGTACGCCCGCCTCACCCCGTACATCCGGCACCTGCCGAATTAGTGGAAGGACCGCCATCATGGCGAAGCTCAGCCAGGACGACCTGCTCGCCCAGTTCGAGGAGATGACCCTCATCGAGCTCTCCGAGTTCGTGAAGGCCTTCGAGGAGAAGTTCGACGTCACCGCCGCCGCCGCGGTCGCCGTCGCCGGCCCCGCCGCCCCGGGCGCCCCGGTCGAGGCCGAGGCCGAGAAGGACGAGTTCGACGTCATCCTCACCGGCGCCGGCGACAAGAAGATCCAGGTCATCAAGGTCGTGCGTGAGCTGACCTCCCTGGGTCTGAAGGAGGCCAAGGACCTCGTCGACGGCACCCCGAAGCCGGTCCTGGAGAAGGTCAACAAGGAGACCGCCGACAAGGCCGCCGAGTCCCTCAAGGGCGCCGGCGCCTCGGTCGAGGTCAAGTAAGACCGCACGGGCACCACGGATCCGCGAGGACCTGTAACGCCCACGCACCGAAGAGCGATCATCCATCCGGGTGGTCGCTCTTCGGCGTACCCGGGGTCCGGTGGCGGCTGCCTTGCACGTGTGACGGCGGAGAGTATGGTGATCTTCGTCGTGCCGTCGCCGGGGCGCTGTGGGCCACTGGTGGCAACCCGTTCGGGCAAGGGGGGCCTTGACGAACCGCACGCAGCGCGCAATTCTCAGGGCGTCGTCACAAGGATCCGAATCCGAGGCATGGATCCGCGACGAAGAGGGCAGTATCAACGTGCGTTGAGGGCTAGGCCTTGCCGCAGGTGGTGAGAACAACGAGGAGCGAACACGGTCCCCGAGAACGGCACTGGACATCAGTGTGCCAAGTGGCTACACTGACCCTTTGCGCTGCCTGTTAGCTGCCCCCTGCCCGTCACCAGGGGTCTGCCCTCGCCCGAGCACCGATGACCAGAGCACGCCCGATCTGGCTCTCAGCCACATCAGGCACCACCTGTCTTCGTGCACGGAAGAGGGGCCGGTACGCGCGTAGTGAGTCCGAGCCCTCGGAAGGACCCCCTCTTGGCCGCCTCGCGCAATGCCTCGACCGCGAATACGAACAACGCTGCCAGCACCGCCCCGCTGCGCATCTCCTTTGCAAAGATCAAGGAGCCCCTCGAGGTTCCGAACCTTCTCGCGCTGCAAACCGAGAGCTTCGACTGGCTGCTCGGCAACGACGCGTGGAAGGCTCGCGTCGAGTCGGCTCTGGAGTCCGGTCAGGACGTCCCCACCAAGTCCGGTCTGGAAGAGATCTTCGAGGAGATCTCGCCGATCGAGGACTTCTCCGGGTCGATGTCGCTGACGTTCCGCGACCACCGCTTCGAGCCCCCCAAGAACAGCATCGACGAGTGCAAGGACCGCGACTTCACGTACGCGGCCCCGCTCTTCGTCACCGCCGAGTTCACCAACAACGAGACCGGCGAGATCAAGTCCCAGACGGTCTTCATGGGCGACTTCCCGCTCATGACCAACAAGGGCACCTTCGTCATCAACGGCACCGAGCGTGTCGTCGTGTCGCAGCTGGTCCGTTCGCCGGGTGTCTACTTCGACTCCTCCATCGACAAGACGTCCGACAAGGACATCTTCTCCGCCAAGATCATCCCGTCCCGGGGTGCCTGGCTGGAGATGGAGATCGACAAGCGCGACATGGTCGGTGTGCGCATCGACCGCAAGCGCAAGCAGTCCGTGACCGTCCTGCTCAAGGCCCTCGGTTGGACGACCGAGCAGATCCTCGAGGAGTTCGGCGAGTACGAGTCCATGCGCGCCACCCTGGAGAAGGACCACACCCAGGGCCAGGACGACGCGCTGCTCGACATCTACCGCAAGCTGCGTCCGGGCGAGCCCCCGACCCGTGAGGCCGCGCAGACGCTGCTCGAGAACCTCTACTTCAACCCCAAGCGCTACGACCTCGCCAAGGTCGGCCGCTACAAGGTCAACAAGAAGCTCGGCGCCGACGAGCCCCTGGACGCCGGCGTTCTCACCACCGACGACATCATCGCCACGATCAAGTACCTGGTGAAGCTGCACGCCGGTGAGACCGAGACGGTCGGCGAGTCGGGCCGGGAGATCGTCGTCGAGACCGACGACATCGACCACTTCGGCAACCGCCGCATCCGCAACGTCGGCGAGCTGATCCAGAACCAGGTCCGTACGGGTCTCGCCCGTATGGAGCGCGTCGTGCGCGAGCGCATGACCACCCAGGACGTCGAGGCGATCACGCCGCAGACCCTGATCAACATCCGGCCGGTCGTCGCCTCCATCAAGGAGTTCTTCGGCACCAGCCAGCTGTCCCAGTTCATGGACCAGAACAACCCGCTGTCGGGGCTGACGCACAAGCGTCGTCTGAACGCCCTCGGCCCGGGTGGTCTCTCCCGTGAGCGGGCCGGCTTCGAGGTCCGTGACGTCCACCCGTCGCACTACGGCCGCATGTGCCCGATCGAGACGCCCGAAGGCCCGAACATCGGTCTGATCGGCTCGCTCGCCTCGTACGGCCGGATCAACCCGTTCGGCTTCATCGAGACGCCGTACCGCAAGGTCGTCGACGGCCAGGTCACCGACGAGGTGGACTACCTGACCGCCGACGAGGAGGACCGCTTCGTCATCGCGCAGGCCAACGCCACGCTCAACGACGACATGCGGTTCGCCGAGGCCCGCGTGCTGGTCCGCCGTCGTGGCGGCGAGGTCGACTACGTCCCCGGTGACGACGTCGACTACATGGACGTCTCGCCGCGCCAGATGGTGTCGGTCGCGACCGCCATGATCCCGTTCCTCGAGCACGACGACGCCAACCGTGCCCTCATGGGCGCGAACATGATGCGTCAGGCGGTGCCGCTCATCAAGAGCGAGTCCCCGCTGGTCGGCACCGGCATGGAGTACCGCTCCGCCGCCGACGCCGGCGACGTGGTCAAGGCCGAGAAGGCGGGTGTGGTCCAGGAGGTCTCCGCGGACTACATCACCACCACCAACGACGACGGCACGTACATCACGTACCGCCTGGCCAAGTTCGCCCGCTCCAACCAGGGCACCTCGGTCAACCAGAAGGTCATCGTCAACGAGGGCGACCGGGTCATCGAGGGCCAGGTCCTCGCCGACGGTCCGGCCACCGAGAACGGCGAGATGGCGCTCGGCAAGAACCTGCTGGTCGCCTTCATGCCGTGGGAGGGTCACAACTACGAGGACGCGATCATCCTGTCGCAGCGCCTCGTGCAGGACGACGTCCTCTCCTCGATCCACATCGAGGAGCACGAGGTCGACGCCCGTGACACCAAGCTCGGCCCCGAGGAGATCACCCGGGACATCCCGAACGTCTCCGAGGAGGTCCTCGCCGACCTCGACGAGCGCGGCATCATCCGCATCGGTGCCGAGGTCGTCGCCGGCGACATCCTCGTCGGCAAGGTCACGCCCAAGGGTGAGACCGAGCTGACCCCGGAGGAGCGCCTGCTCCGCGCGATCTTCGGTGAGAAGGCGCGCGAGGTGCGCGACACCTCCCTGAAGGTGCCGCACGGTGAGATCGGCAAGGTCATCGGCGTCCGCGTCTTCGACCGCGAAGAGGGCGACGAGCTGCCCCCGGGCGTGAACCAGCTGGTGCGCGTCTACGTCGCGCAGAAGCGCAAGATCACCGACGGTGACAAGCTCGCCGGCCGTCACGGCAACAAGGGCGTCATCTCCAAGATCAACCCGATCGAGGACATGCCGTTCCTGGAGGACGGCACGCCCGTCGACATCATCCTGAACCCGCTGGGTGTCCCGTCCCGAATGAACCCGGGACAGGTCCTGGAGATCCACCTCGGCTGGCTCGCCAGCCGCGGCTGGGACGTCTCCGGCCTCGCGGAGGAGTGGGCGCAGCGCCTCCAGGCCATCGGCGCCGACAAGGTCGAGCCCGGCACCAACGTCGCCACCCCGGTCTTCGACGGTGCGCGCGAGGACGAGCTCGCCGGTCTGCTCCAGCACACCATCCCGAACCGCGACGGCGAGCGCATGGTGCTCCCGACCGGCAAGGCGCGGCTGTTCGACGGCCGCAGCGGTGAGCCGTTCCCGGACCCGATCTCGGTCGGGTACATGTACATCCTCAAGCTCCACCACCTGGTCGACGACAAGCTGCACGCCCGGTCGACCGGCCCGTACTCGATGATCACCCAGCAGCCGCTGGGTGGTAAGGCCCAGTTCGGTGGCCAGCGCTTCGGTGAGATGGAGGTGTGGGCGCTGGAGGCTTACGGCGCCGCGTACGCCCTCCAGGAGCTGCTGACCATCAAGTCCGACGACGTGACCGGCCGCGTGAAGGTCTACGAGGCCATCGTCAAGGGCGAGAACATCCCTGAGCCCGGCATCCCCGAGTCCTTCAAGGTGCTCATCAAGGAGATGCAGTCCCTGTGCCTCAACGTGGAGGTGCTGTCCTCGGACGGCATGTCCATCGAGATGCGTGACACCGACGAGGACGTCTTCCGCGCTGCGGAGGAGCTCGGCATCGACCTGTCCCGGCGCGAGCCGAGCAGCGTCGAAGAGGTCTGACGGGAGTTTCGGCAGGCCTTGAGCGATCAAGGCCTGCCGGCCCCAGGACCCCCGTTTCAGACCCCAAGACTCACAACCCTGAGAGGGATTGACGCATAGTGCTCGACGTCAACTTCTTCGACGAGCTCCGGATCGGTCTGGCCACCGCTGACGACATCCGTCAGTGGAGCCACGGCGAGGTCAAGAAGCCCGAGACCATCAACTACCGCACCCTCAAGCCCGAGAAGGACGGACTCTTCTGCGAGAAGATCTTCGGTCCGACCCGGGACTGGGAGTGCTACTGCGGCAAGTACAAGCGCGTCCGCTTCAAGGGCATCATCTGCGAGCGCTGCGGCGTCGAGGTCACGCGCGCCAAGGTGCGCCGTGAGCGGATGGGCCACATCGAGCTGGCCGCTCCCGTCACCCACATCTGGTACTTCAAGGGCGTTCCGTCGCGGCTGGGCTACCTGCTCGACCTCGCCCCGAAGGACCTGGAGAAGGTCATCTACTTCGCGGCGTACATGATCACGTACGTCGACGAGGAGCGCCGCACCCGCGACCTGCCCTCGCTGGAGGCCCACGTCTCCGTCGAGCGCCAGCAGATCGAGAACCGCCGCGACGCCGACCTCGAGGCCCGCGCCAAGAAGCTCGAGACCGACCTGGCCGAGCTGGAGGCCGAGGGTGCCAAGGCCGACGTGCGCCGCAAGGTGCGCGAGGGTGCCGAGCGTGAGATGAAGCAGCTGCGCGACCGTGCGCAGCGCGAGATCGACCGCCTCGACGAGGTGTGGAACCGGTTCAAGAACCTCAAGGTCCAGGACCTGGAGGGCGACGAGCTGCTCTACCGCGAGCTGCGCGACCGCTTCGGCACCTACTTCGACGGCTCGATGGGCGCCGCCGCGCTGCAGAAGCGCCTGGAGTCCTTCGACCTCGACGAGGAGGCCGAGCGCCTCCGCGAGATCATCCGCACCGGCAAGGGCCAGAAGAAGACCCGTGCGCTCAAGCGCCTCAAGGTCGTCTCCGCGTTCCTGCAGACCAGCAACAGCCCCAAGGGCATGGTGCTGGACTGCGTGCCGGTCATCCCGCCGGACCTGCGTCCGATGGTGCAGCTCGACGGTGGCCGCTTCGCGACCTCCGACCTGAACGACCTGTACCGCCGCGTGATCAACCGCAACAACCGCCTGAAGCGGCTTCTCGACCTCGGCGCGCCCGAGATCATCGTGAACAACGAGAAGCGCATGCTCCAGGAGGCCGTCGACGCGCTCTTCGACAACGGTCGTCGTGGCCGCCCGGTCACGGGCCCCGGCAACCGTCCGCTGAAGTCGCTGTCCGACATGCTCAAGGGCAAGCAGGGCCGCTTCCGTCAGAACCTGCTCGGTAAGCGAGTCGACTACTCGGCGCGTTCCGTCATCGTCGTCGGCCCGCAGCTGAAGCTGCACCAGTGTGGTCTGCCCAAGGCCATGGCGCTGGAGCTCTTCAAGCCGTTCGTGATGAAGCGCCTGGTCGACCTGAACCACGCGCAGAACATCAAGAGCGCCAAGCGCATGGTCGAGCGCGGCCGCACGGTCGTGTACGACGTGCTGGAAGAGGTCATCGCGGAGCACCCGGTTCTGCTGAACCGTGCGCCCACCCTGCACCGCCTCGGCATCCAGGCCTTCGAGCCGCAGCTGGTCGAGGGCAAGGCCATCCAGATCCACCCGCTCGTCTGCACCGCGTTCAACGCGGACTTCGACGGTGACCAGATGGCCGTCCACCTGCCGCTCTCCGCGGAGGCGCAGGCCGAGGCCCGCATCCTGATGCTGTCCTCGAACAACATCCTCAAGCCGGCCGACGGCCGTCCGGTGACGATGCCGACCCAGGACATGGTCCTCGGTCTGTTCTTCCTCACCACCGACGGCGAGGGCCGCGACCTCAAGGGCGAGGGCCGTGCCTTCGGTTCCGCCGCCGAGGCGATCATGGCGTTCGACGCGGGCGACCTGTCGCTCCAGTCGAAGGTCGACATCCGCTTCCCGGTGGGCACCATCCCGCCCCGCGGCTGGGAGCCCCCGGCCCGCGAGGAGGGTGAGCCGGAGTGGCAGCAGGGCGACACCTTCACCCTGAAGACCACGCTGGGCCGCGCGCTCTTCAACGAGCTGCTGCCCGAGGACTACCCGTTCGTCGACTACGAGGTCGGCAAGAAGCAGCTCTCCGAGATCGTCAACGACCTCGCCGAGCGCTACCCGAAGGTCATCGTGGCGGCGACGCTCGACAACCTGAAGGCGGCCGGCTTCTTCTGGGCGACCCGTTCCGGCGTCACCGTGGCCATCTCCGACGTCGTCGTTCCCGAGGCGAAGAAGGAGATCGTCAAGGGCTACGAGGCGCAGGACGAGAAGGTCCAGAAGCAGTACGAGCGCGGTCTGATCACCAAGGACGAGCGCACGCAGGAGCTCATCGCGATCTGGACCAAGGCGACCAACGAGGTCGCCGAGGCGATGAACGACAACTTCCCGAAGACCAACCCGATCTTCATGATGGTGAACTCGGGTGCACGAGGCAACATGATGCAGATGCGTCAGATCGCCGGTATGCGTGGTCTGGTGTCGAACGCGAAGAACGAGACGATCCCGCGTCCGATCAAGGCGTCCTTCCGTGAGGGCCTGTCCGTGCTGGAGTACTTCATCTCCACGCACGGTGCCCGTAAGGGTCTGGCGGACACCGCTCTGCGTACCGCCGACTCGGGTTACCTCACGCGTCGTCTGGTCGACGTCTCCCAGGACGTGATCATCCGCGAGGAGGACTGCGGCACCGAGCGCGGTCTGCGGCTGCGGATCGCCGAGCGCGGCGCCGACGGTGTCCTGCGCAAGACGGACGACGTCGAGACCAGCGTGTACGCCCGCATGCTCGCCGAGGACGTCGTCATCGACGGCAAGGTGATCGCGCCGGCCAACGTCGACCTCGGTGACGTGCTCATCGACCAGCTGGTGCACCACGGTGTCGAGGAGGTCAAGACCCGCTCGATCCTGACCTGCGAGTCCCAGGTCGGCACCTGCGCCATGTGCTACGGCCGCTCGCTGGCCACCGGCAAGCTGGTCGACATCGGTGAGGCGGTCGGCATCATCGCCGCCCAGTCCATCGGTGAGCCCGGTACCCAGCTGACGATGCGTACCTTCCACACCGGTGGTGTGGCCGGTGACGACATCACCCAGGGTCTGCCGCGTGTCGTCGAGCTCTTCGAGGCCCGTACCCCGAAGGGTGTCGCCCCGATCTCCGAGGCCTCCGGCCGCGTCCGGATCGAGGAGACCGAGAAGACCAAGAAGATCGTCGTCACCCCGGACGACGGCAGCGACGAGACGGCGTTCCCGATCTCGAAGCGTGCCCGTCTGCTGGTGGCCGAGGGCGACCACGTCGAGGTGGGCCAGAAGCTCACCGTGGGTGCCACCAACCCGCACGACGTGCTGCGCATCCTGGGTCAGCGTGCCGTCCAGGTCCACCTGGTCGGCGAGGTCCAGAAGGTCTACAACTCGCAGGGCGTGTCGATCCACGACAAGCACATCGAGATCATCATCCGGCAGATGCTGCGCCGTGTGACGATCATCGAGTCCGGCGACGCCGAGCTGCTGCCCGGCGAGCTGGTCGAGCGCACGAAGTTCGAGACCGAGAACCGTCGCGTGGTCCAGGAGGGCGGTCACCCGGCCTCCGGTCGTCCGCAGCTGATGGGTATCACCAAGGCCTCGCTGGCGACCGAGTCGTGGCTGTCGGCGGCGTCCTTCCAGGAGACGACCAGGGTCCTCACGGACGCGGCGATCAACGCCAAGTCCGACTCCCTGATCGGTCTCAAGGAGAACGTCATCATCGGTAAGCTCATCCCGGCCGGTACGGGCCTGTCCCGCTACCGCAACATCCGGGTCGAGCCGACCGAGGAGGCCAAGGCCGCGATGTACTCGGCCGTCGGCTACGACGACATCGACTACTCGCCGTTCGGCACGGGCTCCGGCCAGGCCGTTCCGCTGGAGGACTACGACTACGGTCCGTACAACCAGTAAGCGAGTCGTCCGGTACGGCTGCTGAGACCGAAGGGCGGTCACCCCGTGGGGTGGCCGCCCTTCGGCGTGTGCGCGTCGCACCGCGCGGGGGCCGGTCGCACCGCGCGGGGGCCGAGGGCCGGGGCGCGGCGTGGTGCCGCGGGGCGGAAGGCCGGCTCCGTGCCGCCGGGCGCGAGGTGGAACGTCCGCTCTGCGAGGGAGACGGGGGCGCGGTGCGGAGGCAGGCGGCGGAGCGTGACGCGTGAGGGAGCCGACAGCTCGTCCGTGCGGCGGTACGGGGCGGGCCTGGCCGTCCGTGCGGCGGTAAGGGGCGGGGCTGGCCGCCCGTGAGGCCGTTCCCACGTGCCGCGCGGCGCGTCCCGGGCGGCCACGTCTCCCCGGACCGCCATGGACCGGCGCCGTACCGCGGACGCCGAGGGGCCGCCGCCCGTCGTCGCGGAGCCGGGCCCGGACCGGACCGGCCCGGCCCGGGCGGCACGGGACCACCGCGGTGGGGCCGCGGCCCGTCCGGGGGGCGGCACGGCGGCTGCCCAGGGCCCGTACGCGGTCCGGGACGCGGCGACGACTGCCCGGCCCGACCGGTCGGGCCGGGCAGCGTCAGAGCCCGGACGGACGCCGTGACGCCGGACGGGCGCCGTGACGCCGGGACGCCGGAGGGGCGCCGCGGCGCCCGGCCCGGGCTGCGGGGCCGTTACGGCACGCCGAGCTCGAAGATGACGTAGTGGGCGTACCAGCCGGAGGCGATCGCGGCCGTGGTGAAGAAGACCGCCAGGGCCGGGCGCCGCAGGCGGCTCAGGGCCGCGGCCGGGGCGAGGAGCAGGGGGAAGGCGGGCAGCAGGTAGCGCATCGTGTTGCCGAACATCTGCTGGGTGCCCAGGACGGTGACGATCGTCGCCAGGGTGTACGCGACCAGCACCAGCGGGGGGCGCTTGCGCAGCATCAGGGCGATCAGGAAGGGCAGCGCCAGGACCAGCTGCAGCGAGAGCAGGTCCGGGGTGGAGAAGGCGAAGGGGTAGTCGCCGCGGCCCACCGCGAGGTTGCGCAGCACGTCCAGGGTGTAGGCGCCGTAGTCGAAGAAGTGCGCCCAGCCCTCGCGCTGGAGCGTGAAGTACGCCGTGGCCTCGCCGGTGCTGTAGCCGACCCAGGCGATGTAGCCCAGCAGGCCCAGGGGCGCGACGACCATGGCGTAGACCGGGCCGCGCACCCCGTGTTCGCGTCGGCTCGCGGGGCGCGCGAGCGTCACCAGCGCGGCGAGTCCCACGGCACCTATGAGCACGGCGGACGTGGGACGGTTCAGGCCCGCGGTGAAGGCGAGCAGGCCTGCCGCCACCCAGTGCCGGGTCATCACGGCGTAGCAGGTCCAGGCGGCGAGGGCGACGAACAGGGACTCGGAGTACACCGCCCACTCGACGCCGGCGCCCGGGGCCACGGCCCACAGCCCGGCGGCGACGGTGCCGGCCCGGGCTCCCGCGATCAGGGAGATCACGGCGTAGATCCCGGCCGCGGCGACGAACGACGACAGGACGGAGACCAGGATCCCGGAGCCGTACAGGCCGAGGCCCGTGGACTCCGAGACCATGCGGATGAGGGCCGGGTAGAGGGGGAAGAAGGCGACCGAGTTCTGCTGGACCGTGAACAGGCCCTCGGAGTCGAGCCGCACCAGCGCGGGGTCGTAGCCGTGCTCGGCGACCTGGAGGTACCACCAGCCGTCCCAGGTGGCCAGGACGTCCCACCAGTGGGCGCCGCCGCCGAAGCGCGGGTTCTTCCCCCGGTAGTCCCCGGCGTACTCCAGCAGGGAGGCGAAGACCGCGAGGCCGACGAGCTTCGTGACGCCGTACAGGACGAGCGGGGCCAGGTAGGGCCGGGCGCCGGGCGGCAGGGCGGGGGGCCAGGTCCGCCAGGAGCGTTCCCGGTGCTCGTCGGTCGGCCGTTTCCCCGCGCCGGCCGACGCGCCGGTCGCCGTGCCGTCGGCAGCCGTGTCCATGGCTGTCATCCCCCTGGGTCCGCCCTCATCCGTCAGTTGCTGCCATAAGATCGCACAAGAGTCGCACATCTGTGCTCAGTGTCAGGCCGAGGGGAGGCGCGGTGCCCGAGGAACGGGACGCGGGGCAGCACGAACCGGTCGTGCTGTCGGTCGTCATTCCGATGTACGACGAGGAAGAGGTCCTGCCCGCGCTGGTCAGCAGGTTGCGGCCGGTCCTGACGGAGCTGGGGGTCCGCCACGAGGTCGTCGCGGTGGACGACGGCAGCGGTGACCGCACGGCGGAACTGCTCGCCGCCTTCCGGCTCGGCTGGCCGGAACTGCGCGTGGTCGCGCTGCGGCGCAACTCGGGGCACCAGGCCGCCCTCACCGCCGGGCTGGACCGGGCGGTGGGCGCCTACGTGGTCAGCCTGGACGCAGACCTCCAGGATCCGCCGGAGAAGATCCCCGACATGCTGGCGCTGGCCCGCGCCGAGGGCCTCGACATCGTGTACGGCGTCCGGGTCGACCGCAGTAGTGACTCCGGGTTCAAGCGGTGGTCGGCGGGCGCCTACTACCGGCTGATGCGGCGCCTGGCGGGTCCCTCGGTCACCGCGCAGGCGGGCGACTTCCGGCTGCTCAGCCGGGCCGCCGTGGAGGCCCTGAAGGCCCTGCCGGACCAGCAGCGGGTCTACCGGCTCCTCGTGCCCTGGCTGGGCTTCCCGAGCGGGCAGGTCACCTACGAGCGCGCGCCGCGCACCGCGGGCCGCACGAAGTACCCGCTGGGCCGGATGATCCGCCTGGCGGTCGACAGCGTCACCGGCTTCTCCGCGGCCCCGCTGCGGCTGGCCACCTGGCTGGGCGCCGGTGCCTTCGTGGTCTGCCTGGGGCTGCTGGTCTACACGCTGACCGCCTTCGCCCTGGGCAGTACGGTGCCCGGCTGGACCTCCCTCTTCACCGGGGTGGTGTTCATCGGAGCCGTCCAGCTCATCTGCGTCGGCCTGCTCGGCGAGTACGTCGGGCGCATCTACACGGCCGTGCAGAACCGGCCGACGTACTTCGTCCGCCACGACACGGCGACGTCACCGGCCGAGGACGAGACCGGCGGCACCGGGGCCGGCGCCCTCCCGCGCGACCCCGCGCGACCGCCGGACGGGACGAGCCTCCCGGTGCCGCGGGCCTGAGGCGCCGGGACGGCGGCGGGCGGTGCGCCGGATGCCCGTGCCGGTGCCCGCACGGCGCGTGGGTGTCTGCGCGCCGGGTGCGGGCCGGTCTCGCGGTCGACGTGCCCGTGTGCCGGCGAAGCCCGGCTCCCCGCGGGGCGGGCGCGGCCCGTGTTCGAGCGGGCGCCGCCCGGGGGAGGATCGGGAGGAACCGGTGCGAGACGGGTGTCGCCGCCGGTCCCGCGCATTTGTTTTGACCGCAGCGAATGCGATAGGTACGCTCAGACCTTGTGCCTGGGGTGTGCCCTGGCCCTTGTGCGTGCCTTGAACCGCACTGGGGGTCGTGAACGGCCACCGCAATCCGCGCTTCCTTCCGCCTGGCGGGTGGTTCCGCGGCATTCGACACACCCGACCGCGTGGGTCGGAGATGTTCCAGGTTAGCTTCACCATTCGGCACACAGAAACCGGAGAAGTAGTGCCTACGATCCAGCAGCTGGTCCGTAAGGGCCGGCAGGACAAGGTCGAGAAGAACAAGACGCCCGCACTCGAGGGTTCCCCTCAGCGTCGTGGCGTCTGCACGCGTGTGTTCACGACCACCCCGAAGAAGCCGAACTCGGCCCTGCGTAAGGTCGCGCGTGTGCGTCTGACCAGCGGTATCGAGGTCACTGCTTACATTCCGGGTGAGGGACACAACCTGCAGGAGCACTCCATCGTGCTCGTGCGCGGCGGCCGTGTGAAGGACCTGCCGGGTGTTCGCTACAAGATCATCCGCGGTTCGCTTGACACCCAGGGTGTGAAGAACCGCAAGCAGGCCCGCAGCCGTTACGGCGCCAAGAAGGAGAAGTAAGAATGCCTCGTAAGGGCCCCGCCCCGAAGCGCCCGGTCATCATCGACCCGGTCTACGGTTCTCCTCTGGTGACCTCCCTGATCAACAAGGTGCTGCTGAACGGCAAGCGCTCCACCGCCGAGCGCATCGTCTACGGCGCCATGGAGGGCCTGCGCGAGAAGACCGGCAACGACCCGGTCATCACGCTGAAGCGCGCTCTGGAGAACATCAAGCCGACCCTCGAGGTCAAGTCCCGCCGTGTCGGTGGTGCGACGTACCAGGTCCCGATCGAGGTCAAGCCCGGTCGTGCCAACACGCTCGCGCTGCGCTGGCTGGTCGGTTACTCCCGCGCCCGCCGCGAGAAGACCATGACCGAGCGTCTGCTGAACGAGCTCCTCGACGCCTCCAACGGCCTGGGTGCCGCTGTGAAGAAGCGCGAGGACACGCACAAGATGGCCGAGTCCAACAAGGCCTTCGCGCACTACCGCTGGTAGTCGCTACCCACATCGAGACCGAGAGAAGACTGAAGCCTTATGGCTACCACTTCACTTGACCTGGCCAAGGTCCGCAACATCGGGATCATGGCCCACATCGACGCGGGCAAGACGACCACCACCGAGCGGATCCTGTTCTACACCGGTGTGTCGTACAAGATCGGTGAGGTCCACGACGGCGCCGCCACGATGGACTGGATGGAGCAGGAGCAGGAGCGTGGCATCACGATCACGTCTGCTGCGACCACCTGTCACTGGCCGCTCGAGGACAACGACTACACGATCAACATCATCGACACCCCGGGGCACGTCGACTTCACCGTCGAGGTGGAGCGTTCCCTGCGTGTGCTCGACGGTGCCGTGACCGTGTTCGACGGTGTCGCCGGTGTCGAGCCGCAGTCCGAGACGGTGTGGCGTCAGGCCGACCGTTACGGCGTGCCGCGCATCTGCTTCGTGAACAAGCTGGACCGCACCGGCGCCGACTTCCACCGCTGCGTGGAGATGATCTCGGACCGCCTGGGTGCCCAGCCGCTGGTGATGCAGCTCCCGATCGGTGCCGAGGCCGACTTCCAGGGCGTCGTGGACCTCGTCCGCATGAAGGCGCTCGTGTGGTCCGCCGACGCGGCCAAGGGCGAGATGTACGAGACCGTCGACATCCCGGCCACGCACACCGAGGCCGCCGAGGAGTGGCGCGGCAAGCTGGTCGAGGCCGTCGCGGAGAACGACGAAGAGATCATGGAGCTGTTCCTGGAGGGCCAGGAGCCCACCGAGGAGCAGCTGTACGCCGCGATCCGTCGCATCACCATCGCCTCCGGCAAGTCCGACGACACCACCGTCACCCCGGTGTTCTGCGGCACCGCGTTCAAGAACAAGGGCGTCCAGCCCCTGCTCGACGCGGTCGTGCGCTACCTGCCGACCCCGCTCGACGTCGAGGCCATCGAGGGCCAGGACGTCAAGGACCCCGAGGTCGTCATCAAGCGCAAGCCGTCCGAGGACGAGCCGCTGGCCGCGCTCGCGTTCAAGATCATGAGCGACCCGCACCTCGGCAAGCTCACCTTCGTCCGGGTCTACTCGGGCCGCCTGGAGTCCGGCACCGCGGTGCTGAACTCCGTCAAGGGCAAGAAGGAGCGCATCGGCAAGATCTACCGCATGCACGCCAACAAGCGTGAGGAGATCGAGTCGGTGGGCGCCGGCGACATCGTCGCCGTCATGGGCCTGAAGCAGACCACCACCGGTGAGACGCTGTCCGACGAGAAGAACCCGGTGATCCTGGAGTCCATGGACTTCCCGGCGCCGGTCATCGAGGTCGCGATCGAGCCCAAGTCCAAGGGTGACCAGGAGAAGCTGGGTGTCGCCATCCAGCGTCTCGCGGAGGAGGACCCCTCCTTCCAGGTGCACACCAACGAGGAGACCGGCCAGACCGTCATCGGCGGTATGGGCGAGCTTCACCTCGAGGTGCTGGTCGACCGGATGAAGCGCGAGTTCAAGGTCGAGGCCAACGTCGGCAAGCCGCAGGTCGCCTACCGTGAGACGATCCGCAAGGCCGTCGAGCGCGTGGACTACACCCACAAGAAGCAGACCGGTGGTACCGGTCAGTTCGCCAAGGTGCAGATCGCGATCGAGCCGATCGAGGGCGGCGACGCCTCGTACGAGTTCGTGAACAAGGTGACCGGTGGCCGCATCCCGAAGGAGTACATCCCTTCGGTCGACGCCGGTGCGCAGGAGGCCATGCAGTTCGGCATCCTGGCCGGCTACGAGATGACGGGCGTCCGCGTCACGCTCATCGACGGTGGCTACCACGAGGTCGACTCCTCCGAGCTCGCGTTCAAGATCGCCGGTTCGCAGGCCTTCAAGGAGGCCGCGCGCAAGGCTTCGCCCGTGCTCCTGGAGCCGATGATGGCCGTCGAGGTCACCACGCCCGAGGACTACATGGGTGAGGTCATCGGCGACATCAACTCCCGCCGTGGCCAGATCCAGGCCATGGAGGAGCGGGCGGGTGCCCGCGTCGTGAAGGGCCTCGTGCCCCTGTCGGAGATGTTCGGCTACGTCGGAGACCTCCGCAGCAAGACGTCGGGTCGCGCAAGCTACTCGATGCAGTTCGACTCCTACGCCGAGGTTCCCCGGAACGTCGCCGAGGAGATCATCGCGAAGGCCAAGGGCGAGTAACGGACTCCGTTTAACGGACCCCCCGCACACGCTTTAGGCTTGACCCCGGAGCCTGCAAGGGTCATTCCGCCGCCAACCCGGCGGAATGACCCGGGTCCGGGTTTCCCAGCAAAGATCACCTGGCGCCGATGAGTAAGGCGTACCAGAACCACTCTCAGGAGGACCCCCGTGGCGAAGGCGAAGTTCGAGCGGACTAAGCCGCACGTCAACATCGGCACCATCGGTCACATCGACCACGGTAAGACGACCCTCACGGCCGCCATTACCAAGGTGCTGCACGACGCGTACCCGGACCTGAACGAGGCCTCGGCCTTCGACCAGATCGACAAGGCTCCCGAGGAGCGCCAGCGCGGTATCACCATCTCCATCGCGCACGTCGAGTACCAGACCGAGACGCGTCACTACGCCCACGTCGACTGCCCCGGTCACGCGGACTACATCAAGAACATGATCACGGGTGCGGCGCAGATGGACGGCGCCATCCTCGTGGTCGCCGCCACCGACGGCCCGATGCCGCAGACCAAGGAGCACGTGCTCCTGGCCCGCCAGGTCGGCGTTCCGTACATCGTCGTCGCCCTGAACAAGGCCGACATGGTGGACGACGAGGAGATCCTGGAGCTCGTCGAGCTCGAGGTGCGTGAGCTCCTCTCCGAGTACGAGTTCCCGGGCGACGACGTTCCCGTCGTCAAGGTCTCCGCTCTGAAGGCCCTCGAGGGCGACAAGGAGTGGGGCAACTCGGTCCTCGAGCTCATGAAGGCCGTGGACGAGGCCATCCCGGAGCCCGAGCGTGACGTCGACAAGCCGTTCCTGATGCCGATCGAGGACGTCTTCACCATCACCGGTCGCGGTACGGTCGTCACCGGCCGCATCGAGCGTGGTGTCCTCAAGGTCAACGAGACCGTCGACATCATCGGCATCAAGACCGAGAAGACCACCACCACGGTCACCGGCATCGAGATGTTCCGCAAGCTCCTCGACGAGGGCCAGGCCGGTGAGAACGTCGGTCTGCTCCTCCGTGGCATCAAGCGCGAGGACGTCGAGCGCGGCCAGGTCATCATCAAGCCGGGCTCGGTCACCCCGCACACCGAGTTCGAGGCGCAGGCCTACATCCTGTCCAAGGACGAGGGTGGCCGCCACACGCCGTTCTTCAACAACTACCGTCCGCAGTTCTACTTCCGTACGACGGACGTGACCGGCGTCGTGACCCTCCCCGAGGGCACCGAGATGGTCATGCCGGGTGACAACACCGAGATGAAGGTGGAGCTCATCCAGCCCGTCGCCATGGAAGAGGGCCTGAAGTTCGCCATCCGCGAGGGTGGCCGGACCGTGGGCGCCGGCCAGGTCACCAAGATCAACAAGTAAGCTCCGCTTGCTTGTCGGTCGACCTGACCTGACATGGGCTGATGCCTGAAAGGGCCCGTACGACTTCGGTCGTACGGGCCCTTTCGCATGCCCTCGCGGCGTGTCCTCCCTCCGTGGTCCCGCACCCCGGGCACCGGACGCCGCCGCCCCACGCCGCCGGCCTCGCGGAGGCCGGTCATGCACGGATGCCCGCGAGCTCCACCGACCGGCGGCGCAGGGCCAGCGCGGCCGGGACGACCGACGCGGCCACGGCGAGCACCGCACAGGCACCCACGGTCACACCGATGGCCCCCCACGGCAGCGCGGGAGTGGGCCGTACCGAGAGCAGACCCAGCGCCGCCCACATCCCGGACAGGTTGAGCCCGGCGACGCCCAGCCCGAGGAACGCGCCGACCACGACGACCATCAGCGACTCGGCACCCACCAGGCGCAGCACCTGGCCGTTGCCGGCCCCGGCCAGCCGCAGCACCGCCAGGTCGCGGACCCGGTCGGAGGTGGCCATCACCATCGTGTTGACCAGGGAGATGCCCGTGTAGAGCAGGGCGATGCCGAGGACGAGCAGGAGGCCGAGCCGGGTGGAGCGGTTGGTCTGCGGGCAGGTCGCGGTGACCCACTCGTCGCCGGTGAGCACCTGTCCGCCGGCCGACCGCACCGCCTCGCGCAGGAGGGCGGCCACGGCCCCGCTGTCGGCGCCGTCGGCGAGGGCGACGTCCACCCGGTCGACGGGGGCGGCGGGGGCGTTGGCCGCGGTGACGTAGACGCCGTTGTCGCCGGTGCCGGTGTGCATCACCGCGGCGATGCGCAGCGTCCTCCGCGTGCCGTCCCCGAGCCACACCCGCACGCTCTGCCCCACGGAGCGCCGCTCCCATTCCTCGTTGACGATGATCGAACCGTCGTCGAGGCCGGACACCCGGCCGGCGGTGAGCGGAAGCCGGGCGGTGGCGGCGAGCGCCTCGGGGCCGGTGACGGCACGCGCCTCGGACTTCACGAGCGCCACGCCCTCCTCCAGGACGTACACCGCGCTCGACGAGGTCGGCGACACCTCGGCGCCGGGCACGGCGCGCAGCCGCTCCACGGTCCGCGCGTCGAAGCCCGTGCCGCCGCCCGGCGCGGTGACGACGAAGGCGGCGGTGGTCCGCTCGCGCGTCTCGGTGGCCTTCGCCTCGTTCAGCGTGGCGGTGGCACCGAGCAGGGATCCGGCGAGGGCGACCGTGACCAGCACGGGCGCCGCGACGGCCGCGGTACGGCGCACGCCGGCGGCGGCGTTCTCCCGGACCAGCATGCCCGTGGCGCCCGGCAGCCGGGCCGGAAGCCAGGCCAGCAGCCGGGTCAGCGGGCGCACCACGACCGGCGCGAGCAGCGCGACCGCGCTGATCAGCAGCATCGGCCGGCTCACATAGGTCTTGCGCTGCAGCAGGTCGCCCGGGTCACCGGCCAGGGAGACGCCCAGTGTCACCAGCGCGGTCAGCAGCAGCCCGGCACCGAACAGCCACCGGCCCCGGGTCATCGCCCCGGCGTCGACGGAGGCTTCGCGCAGTGCCTCGACGGGGCCGGTGCGTCCCGCCCGCCACGACGCCGCGACCGCGCCGCACAGGGCGACGAGGAGTCCCGTCCAGAAGGCCGTGTGGTACGGCCAGGTGTGGTCGCCGATGGCGAACCAGGAAGGGGCCAGGCCCTCGTCGACCACCCACGCCGCCAGCCGCGGTGCGCCGTACGAGCCGAGCAGGCAGCCGGCCGCGGAGGCGAGCACGCCCACGACGAGGGCCTCGGTGAGCACCATCCGGCGGACCTGCCCCGGCGTGGCACCCGCGGTGCGCAGCAGCCCGAACTCCCGCCGCCGCTGGGCGACCGCGAAGGCGAAGGTGGACGCCACGACGAACACCGAGACGAAGGCGGTGACGCCACCGGCCGTGCCGAACAGGGCGTTCATCGCGGTCAGCGCCTCGCCGTCCCGCTCGGGGTCGGCGTCGGCGTAGCGCCGGTCGGTGCCGGTGAGCACCTGGACGCCCGTGCTGTCGCGCACCGCGCCCCGTACCGCGGACGCCTCCGCGTCGACCACCAGCTGCACGCTGGTCGGGGAGAGCCGGGCGGCCCGCGCGTCGGTGAAGAAGACGGCGTCCTCGAACCCGCGGTCGGGCACGGTACCCACGACCCGCAGGGTGCCCCGATCCGTGCCCAGGCGGTCGCCCGGCGCGGCCCAGCCGCCGGTGACGACGACCTCGTCGGCCGTGCGCGGCGCGCGGCCCGCGTCGAGGGCGTACGGGGCGAACGCGGCGGTCGACCAGGGGTGGCCCACCAGGCCACCGGGCCCGCCCTCGGCCCGTACGGGGAAGGACCGGTCCTCGACGACCGGGCCGAGCCGCTCCAGCTTCGCGACGGTCCGGGCGGGCACGGCCCGCGGCTGCGCGAGCTTCTGCGTACGGTCGCCGATCGGCGTCGGCACCCGCAGGGTGTCCTGGCCCCGGACCACCACCGGCGCGGCGGCGAACCGTTCCGGCGCACGGCCGGGCGCGTCCAGTGAGGACGCCAGGGCCAGACCCGTCACGGTGAGCAGGGCGACGCCCAGCGACAGCGCGACGAAACTGCCGGCGAAGGTGACCCAGCGGGTGCGCAGGGTGCGCAGCGCGGTGCTCAGCACGGGGTGGCCTCCGGAGTGTTCGTGCGGGTGGGGGCGGTGGCGGTGGCGGTGGCGTCGGTTCGGGGGAGGTCGCCGTGGAGCGGGCGGACGGAGGTCACCCGGTGGGTGCGCGGGGCGGTGCTCAGCACGGGACCGCCTCCAGCGTGGTCATGCGGGCCGCGATGGCGGGGGCGTCGGCGCCGGCCAGTTCGTCGTGGAGGCGTCCGTCGACGAGGAAGACGACGCGGTCGGCGTAGGAGGCGGCCACCGGGTCGTGGGTGACCATGACGACCGTCTGGCCCTCGCGGTCGACCATGCCGCGCAGCAGTGTCAGCACCTCGCGCCCGGTCCGCGAGTCCAGGGCGCCGGTCGGCTCGTCACCGAACAGCACATCGGGGCGGGTGATCAGCGCGCGGGCCAGGGCGACGCGCTGTTGCTGGCCGCCGGACATCTCGGTGGGCCGGTGCCGGGCCCGGTCACCGAGGCCGACCTGGGCGAGCACCTCACGCACCCGGGCCCGGGGAGGACGGCGGCCTGCCAGCCGCAGCGGGAGCGCCACGTTCTGCTCGGCGGTCAGCGACGGCAGCAGGTTGAACGCCTGGAACACGAACCCGATGCGCTCCCGGCGCAGCAGGGTCAGCCTCCGTTCGCTCAGCCCGGTCAGGTCGGTGCCGCCGACCACCACCGACCCCGACGTGGGCCGGTCCAGGCCCGCGGCACACTGCAGCAGGGTCGACTTGCCCGAGCCGGAGGGGCCCATGACGGCGGTGAACGTGCCCCTCGGGAAGGCGAGGGAGACCTCGTCGAGGGCCGTCACGGCACTGCCGCCCACCCCGTACCGTCTGCTGACGGAGCGCAACCGGATCGCGTCGTCGTTCATCTCTTCCGTCCCCACTCGTCGGCTTCTGCGTCGGTGACTCCACGAAACCGCCCGTGACCACCCCGGCGCAGTGCGGCAGGGGTGAGAAGTGGGGTGGGGCAGGCCATACCCCGGGTCCTCCTCCCGGGCCCATGGTTCCGCCGCCCGCCCCGGCTCTACGGTGATCCGCATGCATCCTCGGAATGTGTGGCAGGCCATGGCCCGCCCCGGCTTCCTGCTGTCCGCGTGGCCGTGGCGTTCGCTCGCCTACCTGGTGACCGGGGCGGTGGCCGGTGCCGTGACCCTGGTGGGGATCGCCGCCGCGGTGGCCGTCGGCGGTGTCCTCGCCGTCGTCCTGGTGGGCCTGCCGCTGCTGCTCCTCACCGCCCTCGCCGGCCTCCCCGTCGCCCAGCTGGAACGGCTCCGGCTGCGCCTGGTCGACCGCGACCCGGCAACCGGCCGGCACCGGCAGCCCGCCGCGGCGGGCCTGCGGGCCTGGCTGACGACCCGGCTGCGGGAGCGGGCGACCTGGCAGGAACTCGGCTACGCCCTGCTCTTCGCCGGCCTGCTCTGGCCGGTGGACGCCCTCGCCGTCACCACTGCCCTGGCCCTGCCGCTCGCCACGGTCGCCACCCCGCTGCTGATGGCCACCGTCGGCGACGGGGAGGAGGCCAAGGTGCTCAAGCAGTGGACGGTCACCACCTGGCCGACCGCGTGCGCGGTGGCGGTGCTGGGGCTGCTGCTCCTCGCCCTGGGCGCCTATGCGCTGGGCCTGGTGGCGGGCGCGCGGGCCGAGCTCGCCCGCGTACTCGTGGGGACCCCGCGCGAGGGCGACCTGGGCGAGAGGGTCGTCGAACTCACCCGCTCCCGCGTGCGGTTGGTGGACGCCTTCGAAGCCGAGCGGCGCCGGATCGAACGCGACCTGCACGACGGCGCCCAACAGCGCCTCGTCGCGCTGACGATGTCCCTCGGACTGGCCCGCCTCGACGCACCGCCGGGCCCCCTCGCCGACCAGCTGGCCAAGGCCCACGGGGAGGCGGGGAAGGCGCTGGAGGAGCTGCGCGAGCTGATCCACGGCATCCATCCCAAGGTGCTCGCCGACTACGGACTGGAGGCCGCGGTCGACGACGCCGCCGACCGGTCCGCCGTCCCCGTCGACGTACGCCTGGAGCTGCCCGGCAGGCTGCCCCAAGCAGTGGAGGCCGCCGCCTACTTCGTGGTGTGCGAGGCCCTCGCCAACGTCGCCAGGCACAGTGGCGCCGACCGCGCGGAGGTCACCGGCGGGCACGGCGACGGACGGCTGCTCCTCCAGGTCCGCGACGACGGCCGGGGCGGCGCGGCGGCCGGGGCGGGCAGTGGGCTGACCGGGCTCGCCGACCGGGTGTCGGTACTGGATGGCAGACTCTCCCTGTCCAGTCCGCCGGGCGGCCCGACCCTGTTGCGCGTGGAGATTCCTTGCGAGTTGACCGAACGCTTCGCGTAGTACTGGCCGAGGACAGCGTGCTGCTGCGGGACGGGCTGATCGGCCTGCTCACCCGCTGCGGCCACGAGGTCGTGGCGGCCGTCGGGGACGCGGAGGCACTGGTCGCGGCCGTGGAGGAGCACACCCCGGACGTCGTCGTCACCGACGTCCGCATGCCGCCCGGCTTCCAGGACGAGGGCCTGCACGCGGCGGTGCGGCTGCGGGAGAAGCGCCCCACCCTGCCCGTCCTCGTCCTCAGCCAGTACGTCCAGCGGGCCTACGCGGCCGAACTGCTGGACTCCGGCGACGGCACGGGCGTCGGCTACCTGCTGAAGGACCGCGTCGGCCAGGTCGAGGAGTTCGTCGACGCGCTGTCCGAGGTCGCGGACGGCGGCACGGTCGTCGACCCGGAAGTGGTACGCCAGTTGCTGCGCCGCCGCCGCGACCCCCTGGAGCGGCTCAGCCCGCGCGAGCGGGAGGTGCTGGCCCTGATCGCGGAGGGAAGGTCCAACGGCGCCATCGCCCGCGAACTCGTCGTCTCCGAGGCGGCCGTGGGCAAGCACATCGGCAGCATCCTCACCAAGCTCGACCTTCCCCCGGCAACCGAGACGCACCGCAGGGTGCTGGCGGTCCTGGCGTATCTGCGGGCCTGATCCCGAGGCGGCGGCGCGCCGTCGGCTGTCACAAGGTCCTGTCCCCACCACTGAACCACTGAACCACTGAACCACTGAACCACTGACCGGAAAGTGAGCCCGTGAGTATCGTCCCGCCTCCCGGCCGTCCCGACGACGATCCGGCACCCTCCCTGTCCGACGAGCAGCTGGAGTCGTTCCTGCGGGAAGCCGCCGAGGGCGGTGGGGCGGCGGCCCCCAAGGAGCCGTCGGCACGGGCGCGGATGGTGGCCCGGCGGTTGCGGGAGGAGGACGAGGCGGCACGGCGGGAACAGCGGCCCACCACCCCGCCGGGGTGGCGTACGGGCCCGTCGGCGCGGGCGGGGAACGATCGCCGGGCCCGCCGGCGCGGCGTGGGCGCGGTGGTCGGCGTGGTGACGCTGGCGGTGCTCGCGGTCGTCGCCGTACGGCCCTCGCTGGTGCCGGACCTGTTCCCCGGCGGGGACGGCGGCGGCTCCCGGAAGCCGCTGGCGGCCGAGACCGCGCTGCCGACCGGGGCTCCCGGGGAGGCCGCCGGGTCGGAACGGGCCACACGCGAGCACCCGTTCCGCGGCTCACCGGCCGAGCGGTGGGCCGAGGGCGCCGACGCCATCGAGATACCGAAGGCGAAGGCGCTGTCCGGCATGAGCGAGGACGACGTGGCGTTCGCGCTGCGCCGGACCAAGGAGCTCCTGGTCGCCGCCAACCTGGATCCCGCCGTACTGCGCGGCGAGTGGCCGGACAAGGCGCTGGCCGTCCTCGACCCGAAGCAGCCGGAGCTGCTGCCGAAGCTGCGCCGGTCACTGAGCGAACCGGACGTGGAGCACGACCCGCTCCGGCTCTTCACCCGCTTCGACCCGGACGAGGTCCGCCTGGCCGGTGACGTGGTCAAGGTCCGCGGCCACATGACCCTGACCGCCGGGAAGCCGGGCGTCGTGAAGGTCGACGCGGACTACACCTTCGTCTACCCGCTGGTGCGGACCCGCGGGGACGACGACCGGGTCGCGCGTACGATCGTCCGCCGTGTGCTGACGCTGACCCTCAACGACCCGGCCAGGTGGGACGTGACCGAGGGCAGGCTCCTGGTGGAGAAGTACTTCAGCGAGCACGGGAACACCAGCTGCGGTGTCCATGACGGATACCTGCACCCCGGGTTCGCCGACGGCGCCGGCGGTGACCCGGCCACCGGGCCCCTGACCGATCCCTACGACCGCAGCCAGCCCCTCACCGGGGCAGAGTCGGGAGACTGCGGTCGCGTGACCCGTACCTGAACGGAGTGACGCCGTGACCGGGCCCGGGTGCCCCACAGGTGCACCCGGGCCCTCCCCGTGCCTCCGACGTCTCAGCGTCGGCTGTGGCTCACACCCGTTGCCACAGCGCGGGGACGTTCGGAGGTTCCCAGCCCTGCCGGGCCTGGTGGCCCTGCAGGCAGCGGTAGGTGGCGCCGCCGTGGGTCACCGTGTCGCCCGGCTGGTAGACGGTGCCGGCCGCCCAGGTCCCGCCGGGCTCGCCCGGCTCCTCGCCGCCGTCACCGGTCGTCTTCAGGGTGAGGCCGTAGTTCTGGAGCAGCGGGTTGATCGGCTGGAAGAAGGTCTCGCCGCCGCTTCTGCAGTTGCCCGAGCCGCCCGAGGTGACGCCCTGCGCCTGGCTCCCGGAGATGTACGAGCCGCCGGAGTCGCCGGGCTCGGCGCACACCGTGGTGCGGGTGACGCCGCTGATGGTGCCCTCGGGGTAGGTCACGCTGGTGCCGTGCTGCTGGACGGTGCCGCAGTGCCACCCGGTCGTCGAACCGGAGCGGCAGACGGACGCGCCGACCGGGGCCTGCGTGGAGCCGGTGACCTGGACGCTCTGCCCGCCGGCACCGTTGACGTACGGGGTCGCCGTCCAACTGGAGTTGGTGGCCACCCACGCCATGTCACGGCCCGGGAAGACCGAGCCCTGGAAGGTTCCCTGCGCCACCCGGTTGGCGCCGCTCGTGCTCGCGCCGGCCCGTCCGCAGTGACCGGCGGTGGCGAAGCCCTGCTGGGTGCCCTTGGTGACCGGGAAGCCGATCGAGCAGCGCCCGCTGTTGTTGATGTAGTACGCCTCGCCGCCACGCAGGTCGTAGTACGTGCGGGGCCGCTCCGTGCGCGTCTCGACGCGGGCGAGGGACCGCTCGATCCCGGCCGCCGCCAGCAGCGAGCGGGCCGCCGCCGGGCGCACGGCCTCGACGACGAGGGCGTTGGTGGGCGTGTCGACGTACCAGACCGGTGCGTCGGCGGTGTTCCGGTCGGCCGCCGCGCGGTCCAGGCGGGCCTTGGCCGCGTCCAGGTCGGCGAGCGAGTGGCGTACGACCTTCGCCTCGGCCCCCCGCGCCTCGATCACCGCGACGTCGTCGGCGTCCGTCGTCGCCACGGTCAGGGTGCCGGACTCGGCGCCCCGCACCCAGGCACCCGCGAAGTCGCCGCCGAGCGCGGCGCGGAGCCGGCCCGCCGTCGCTCCCGCCTCGGCCTCGTTGACGAGGCGGCGCTCGGCCTGCTGCCGGTCGAGGCCGAGGTCGCGCTGCATGGCACGGAGCAGGGCGGGAGGCGCGGCGTCGGTGCGGAGGGTCTCGGCCGCGGTGGGCGCGGAGCCGGCGGGAGCCGTCCCGGCGCTCGCGGAGCCGCTGAGCCCGGCCACGAGCAGGGCGGCCGTCGCCGCGAGCGCGGCGCCCGCCGCTCTGACGCCGGGTCTGGTCGGTCGGTGGGGCATGGGGGATCTCCTCGGTTTCGGTGGGGAGGTGCCGAAACCGTAGGGAGGGACGACCGGCGCCCGGAAGACATCGGCCGACCCCCTCCCCGGCGTTATGGAAGGCGCACGGGACGCGTCACGAGGCGCGTCACGGGACGCGGTGCGCCGCCATCCACTCCGTGTAGCTGTCGCTGCCCGCCGCCACGCCCGCGTGCGCCATGCGGGCCTGGGCCAGCACGGTGGCGGCGGTGTCCTGCGGCTGCGTCACCGCGTGCCAGCCCAGCAGGTGCCGCCAGGCCAGCGGGGTGCCGGTGAGCGGCCGGGTGACGATGCCGGGCGTGGTCGGGAAGGTCGCCCGGCACAGTCCCACCGCCCGCCCCACCTGCACCAGGTGCACCAGGGACGCGGTGTCCGTCTCGTACATGCGGCGTGGGGTGAACCCGGCGCGGGCGCACGACGCGGCGAAGCAGTCGCCGAAGCAGCCGTCGCCGGGCACGCAGGCCCACTCCTCGTGCGCCAGCTCCGTCAGGTCCACCTCCGGCCGGTGGACGAGCGGGTGGTCCGCGGGCACCATGACGAACACCGGGTCCACGGCGACCTCCCGCCACACCAGCCCCTCGGCGCCGGGCGGGGAAGCGGAGCCGCAGGTGCCCGCGAGGGCGAAGTCCAGCCGCCCCTCGGCCAGTTGACCGGCCAGCTCCCGTTCCGACCACGAGGTGCAGGTCGTCATCCGGGCCTCCGGCGCCACGTCTGCCAGCCGGTCCACCAGGGCGCCCAGCAACGGCCCGTGGGTGCCGCCCAGCCGGAGGTGCCGCGCGGTGTGCGGCGCCCGCGCGAACCGCGCCGCCTCCTGCTGCAACTCGGTCACCGCGGGCAGCACGATCCGGGTCCGCTCCAGCACCAGCTCGCCCAGCGCGGTGGCCCGCACGCCGTGCCGTCCGCGCTCGAACAGGGCACCGCCCAGAGCCCGCTCGATCCGCTTGAGCTGTGCGCTCAGCGCGGGCTGCGCGAGGCCGAGAGCCGTCGCCGCCCTGGTGAGGCTCCCGGCGTCGGCGATGGCCCGTACCGTCTTGAGATGCCGCAACTCCAGCTCCATGAGGTGAGCTTGCGGCGCGGCCGGAGCGAGGGCAAGAGTCTGGTACAGACCAGTGCGGGGTCCCCGGGGGAGCGGGGGACGCCTCAGATGCGGTGCACCGTGTGCAGCGTCCTCGCGTACGTGCCGGTGCCGTCGAGGAGCGAGTTGCCGCTCAGGTCGGACATGGTCGGCCCGTTGACCGTCTTGCGACTGGAGAGGAAGCGGCGCCCGCCGGCGGTGTCCTCGCCGAGGTAGATGCCGACGTGGTCCGTCGTGGCGACCTCGTTGTCGTCACCGGAGTCGGCGTTGAACAGGACGAGGTCGCCGGGCTGGATCTGCTCGGCGGCGGGCGGACGCGTGCCGTCGGTCCGGGCGATGCGCACGCCGGGCGAGTGGTCGGCCATGTCCCGGGACCTGCGGGGCAGCCGGGTGCCGGAGGTGTCCTGGCCCGCCGCCATCGGTACGCCCATGTGGTAGCCGTAGACCATGCGCGTGTAGCCGGAGCAGTCCAGGTTGCCGACCTGCTTGCTGGACGCGCCGGTGTGGGTGCCGTCCGGGAAGGTCCAGCCGCTGTTCATGTACTCGTGGAAGTCGGCGCCCTCGGCGCGGTTGCCCCGCGGGTCCAGGTTGCCGTACCCCGCCTCGCCCAGGACCTGCCTGCCCTCGGCCGGACCGGAACCGGCGACCACGGGTGAGGCGCCGGGGAGGAACATGGCCGCGTGGGCGAGGACGTCCGGGGCGGTGGAGCCGGCCCAGCCGCGCACGACGTTCTCCAGTCCGGGCGTCCAGACGCCGTCGAAGGGTTCGGGCAGGACCCGTACCCAGTCGGAGTGGGTGACGACCGGCGGCTCCGCCCAGTTCGCGGCGTCCACCTGGAACCGGCTGACGAGCAGGGTGACCGGCAGGTTCGTACAGCCCCGGTTGGCGAGCGCGCGCAGGCCGACGCGGCCCTTGCCGAAGGTGGCGTCGGTGACGTCGAAGGCCCACCCGGACGGTTCCGCGCCGGCGGACCGCCAGGCCTTGGCCCGGATCCGGGTGCCCTCGCGGCGGACCCGTATCGTCCAGTCGGTGCCGGCGGGCACACCGGAGGCGAGCGTCACGGCCGTGGCGAGCTGGGTGACCGCGTCGTCGGCCTCCTTCTCCACCCTGAACTGGACCTCGCCGGAGGTGGTGAAGGACAGCCGGGCCCGGTAGCTGTTGCGGGTGTCCTGGTAGCCGAACGAGAGGGCGTAGGAGCAGGCGTCGCCGGTCGGCACCTTGTCGAACCGCGCGACGGAGCGGACGTCGACGTCGGTGATCTCGCCGTCCCGCAGGCTGGCGTGGCGACTGGCGTTGTCGGTGGTGAGGGCGATGGCCCCGGTGCCCGGCACCACCGAGTAGTCGGTGTCCGCCGGCCCGAGGGTGGACCAGCTTCCGCCGCCCGGGGAGGTGCCCCAGTACGCGCGCTCACCCACGGGCAGCGACGTGTCGGGCAGCGTCCGCGCGAAGTCGTCCACGAAGGGCTTCTTGTTCTCCGAGAACGTCCGCTGCGGCCCCGGCAGCAGCACGGTGCGGGCGCCGTGGGTCAGCAGCGCGACCCGTCTGCCGCCGGAGGTGACCTCGGTACGGGCCGGGGTGCCGGGCAACACGGTGGCGGTGAGCCGGGACGCCAGGGTGAGGCCGCTGAAGTACGCGGGGTTCAGCGGCGGGAGCGTCACGGAGGAACGCGCCGCGCTCAGACCGGCGGGCGGGGCGAGGGGGGCGACCGGCGCGGCGGTCGGCGTGGTGGCGCGCGCGGGGGAGGCGGAGGCCGTGTTGCCGCCGAGCGGGACCGTGGCCGCCGAGGCGGCGAGGACGGCGAGGACGCTGCGACGCGAGGTGTTTGTCATGATCGTAATAAATCAGCTCGGGCAGCGACAATGTGCGTCATCGGGCCAGATCGAAGACCGGCAGGACGGGCACGCGGGCTAGTAGGACGCGATCTGTCCTACTTCCGCCCTACGGTTCCTCCCATGACCACCACGGAGAACACCCCGGCACCCGTCGCGTTCCGCTACTCGGCCGTCACCTTCGACTGCCCCGACCCCGCCGAACTGGCCCGCTTCTACGGCGAGGCCCTCGCCCTGCCCGTCGTGTACTCCACCGACGACTTCGTCCTGCTCGGCGGCACGCGGGACGGCGCGCCCGGCCTCGGCTTCAACCGCCTGGCCGACTACCGCCGCCCCACGTGGCCGGACCCGGCCCAGGAGAAGCAGGCCCACATCGACCTCGGCGTCGACGACCTCGACAGGGCAGAGGCCCGCCTGCTGGCCCTCGGCGCCACCAAGCCCGACTTCCAGCCGGCGCCGGACCGGTGGCGGGTGCTGCTGGATCCGGCGGGGCACCCGTTCTGCGTGTCGACGGTGGCGTGAGGGCGGGACCGAAGGGGGTCAGTGGACGATGTGGTGCCGCGGTGGCGTGAAGCGGAGTTCGGCCCAGACGGTCTTGCGCGGAAAGCGCTCTTCCGCCACTCCCCAGCGGTCCGCCAGCGACTCCACGAGCAGCAGGCCCCGGCCGGACTCCGCGTCGAGGGCGGGTGTCTGCGGGCGGGGGAGTCGCTCGCCCCGGGTGTCGGTGACCTCGACGCGGAGGGTGTCACCGACGACGTAGAGCGTGAGCCGGAAATCTCGGCCGGGGACGCGTCCGTGGGCCACCGCGTTGCTCGCCAGCTCGGCGACGAGTTGCCGCGCCGGGTCCAGAGGCAGGCCCCAGGAACGGAGCTGCTCCGTCGCGAGCAGTCGGGCGAGGCGGGCGCCGCGCGGTGTGGAGGACAACTGCACGGTGAAATTGCGGACGGAGGCCGTGAGTGCGGGAGATTTCTGGTTCACGTCACTCAGCGTGGCGCCATGTGCGTACCGTGAGAGGTGACTCAGCGGGTACGTACGGTGACTGTCCGGTGGTTGTCCAGCGCTGTCGGTGCTGTCGGGGCGGGGCTTGCGGGTAGGGCGCTGGGGGCAACACGGCGAGCACGACGAAGGGGCGTGGGATGACGGTCGAGGCGGAGGCGGGCCGGCTCAAGGGCGAGGCGGACGAACCGGGGTGGGAGGTCGATCCCGACGACGAGTGGGGCATCGCGGTCATCACCACGGTGGGGCGGCAGTTGAAGCTTCGGCGCGAGGCGGTGGGGATGCGGGCCGCCGAGTTCGGGGCGGCGGTGGGGTACGGGGAGGACCTCGTCTACAAGGTCGAGGGCGGGAAGCGGATTCCCCGGCAGGAGTATCTGGACAGGGCCGACGAGGTGTTGGGCGCGGGCGGGCTCATCGCTGCGGCTTGGGAGGACGTGAAGAAGGTCCGGTACCCGAAGAAGGTCCGGGAGCTGGGGAAGCTGGAGGCGAAGGCCGTCGAGATCGGCATCTACGAGTGCAACAGCGTCCATGGGCTGTTGCAGACTCCGGAGCACGCTCGCGCGCTGATGGAGGCGGCACAGCCGCCGTACTCCTCGGACGACCTGGAACGAATGGTGGCCGCCCGTCTGGCGCGGCAGACAATTCTCGAGCGCGACCCGGCCCCGTCGATCCACTTCGTACTGGAAGAGGCGCCGTTGCGTCGCCCGGTTGGCGGCACAATGGTGTGGCAGCGCCAGCTCGAACGACTGCTGGAGGTGGGAAGGCTGAACCACGTCACGCTTCAGGTGATGCCGACGAACACCGATGCCCATCCAGGGGTGGACGGCAAGATCGAGTTGCTGAAGTTCCCGGATGGTACGGCCGTGGGCCGTTCCGATGGTGCGTTCAATGGGCGGCCCATTGCCGAGCCCAGGGACCTGCGCATCCTTGAGCTGCGCTATGGCACCATCCGGGCGCAGGCTCTCCCGCCGAGAGAGTCGCTCGCCTTCATCGGACAACTGCTGGGAGAGACATGATCCGCAAGGCCTCCGTCGGGGACGCCTCTGAACTGGTGTGGTTCAAGAGCAGCTACAGCAGCGGAACGGATGGCAACTCCTGCGTCGAACTGGCCCTCGCCCCCGGCACAGTCCACATCCGCGACTCCAAGACCGTGGAAGGCCCCCGCCTGACCGTCACTCCCCGCGCCTGGGCGACCTTCCTGCCGTACGCGTCGGAGCGCTGACCGGCGTCTCGACGATCTCCTGCGTCCCGACGACGCCGAGCAGATCCAGCAGCCCCGCACTGTCCGTGCCGACCGCCGGCGTGAACCAGAGCAACCGCTGCCGGCCGTCCTCGCTGAACAGGTTGAGGCAGTTGACCTCGATCACCCCGATCGTGGGGTGGACGATGCGTTTGCGGTCGTCCCGCCGGAAGGCCACGTCATGGTCGGCCCACAGCGCCGCGAACTCGGGGGAGACGTCGAGCAGCGTACGGATCATCGAGCCGACCTCCGGGTCCTTCGCGTCCCTCCGCGCCGCGGCGGCCCGCAGATCCGCGACGAACGCGCGGGACTGGGACTCGTGGTCGGCCTCGGGGTGCAGGCGCCGGGTGTCGGGCTCGGTGAACCACCGGTGGACGAAGCTC
This sequence comes from Streptomyces sp. AC627_RSS907, assembly GCF_019049165.1. NCBI lineage: Bacteria > Bacillati > Actinomycetota > Actinomycetes > Kitasatosporales > Streptomycetaceae > Streptomyces > Streptomyces sp. AC627_RSS907. Next base: position 26,996 of record NZ_JAGMUE010000092.1, on the reverse strand, counting down.
GCCCGGGGCCCCCGGAAGCCGGACTGGTCCCCGACCAGCGCCACGGCGAGCGGGTTCTGTACGAGGGTGACGTGCAGGTCGGTGATCACCTGCGCCGGGGTCGAGGACAGCCGGCCGAGCAGGTCGAGCATGCCGGGGTGCACGTGCGAGGCGGCGCCGCCCTGCACGGGCACGGGCCGGTCCGCGAGCCGGTAGAGGTAGTCCCGCTCGTCGCCGGACAGCCGCAGCGCCCTCGCCAGCGCGGCGATCATCTGCTCGGACGGCTGCGACCCGGCGCCCCGCTCCAGCTCGTTGTAGTAGTCCACCGACGCTCCGGCGAGCTGGGCGACCTCCTCACGGCGCAACCCGGGCACCCGGCGCCGCGGTCCGGCCGGGAGCCCGACGTCGGCCGGGCGGATGCGTTCCCGGCGTGATCGCAGGAAGGTTCCCAACTCGGCGTACTTCACGGCTGCCATGGCCCCATTCTGCGCCCGGCCGGGGCCGGCGACCCAGGGGATGTCATCCCCTGGTTGCGCGGGCCGGTGCCGCGCATCGTGGAGGACATGACCGCGAACACGGACACGGACACGAACACGAACCAGCACACCCCCGTACCGGCGGACGCACGGGTCGCCGTCGTCACCGGCGGATCACGCGGCATCGGCCGGGCGGTGTCCCGGAAGCTCGCCCGGGGCGGCCTGGCCGTCGTCGTGAACTACGCCCGCGACGCGTCCTCCGCCGAGGAGACGGTGGCGGCGATCACCGCCGACGGCGGGCGCGCGATCGCCGTACAGGCGGACGTGGCGGAGGAGAAGGAGGTCTCCGCTCTGTTCGACCGGGCGGAGGAGGAGTACGGCGGCGTCGACGTCGTCGTCAACGCGGCCGGGCGGATGGCCCTGGCGCCCATCGCCGACCTCGACCTGGCGGCGCTCGACGCCGTGCACCGCACCAACATCCGCGGCACCTTCGTCGTCGCCCAGCAGGCCGCACGGCGACTGCGCGCGGGCGGCTCGTTCGTGGGGTTCTCGACGTCCGTGGTCGGCACGCAGTTCCCCACCTACGGCGCGTACGCGGCGAGCAAGGGCGCCGTGGAGGCGATGACGCTGATCCTCGCCCGCGAGCTGCGCGGGCGGGACATCACCGTGAACACCGTCGCGCCCGGACCCACGGCCACGGACCTGTTCCTGGAGGGCAAGACGCCCGAGCGGATCGACGAGCTCGCCAAGGTCCCGCCCCTGGAGAGGCTGGGCACCCCGGAGGACATCGCCGCCGTGGTCGCCTTCCTCACCGGCCCGCAGGGGCGCTGGGTGAACGGCCAGATCCTGCGCGCCAACGGCGGCATGGCCTGACGCATCACCCACCGCCACGCGATCCGCACCGCCACGTGCGCCGCACCGCCACGTGGCGCCGCACCGCCACGTGCGCCGCACCGCCACGTGCGCCGCACCACCACCACCACAACAACACCCCTCAGGAGATCAACCATGCCTTTCGCCCACTTCAAGGTCCCCGCGGGCACCGTCACCGCCGAGGACAAGAAGAAGATCGTCGAGCGCACCACCGACCTGTACGCGGAGATCTACGGCGAGCGGGCCCGTCCCACCACCGTCGTCCTCGTCGACGAGGTCCCCGACGGCGGCTGGGGCGTCGCCGGCAACGTCCTCACCGCCGCGATGCTCAACGGGGACGAGTGACGGGCACCGCGTGATGAGCACCGCGTAACGGGCACGGCTCTTTAGGGGCATATCACCCGTTATGTGGAAGCTCGGTCTCACATAGTGGTCGCACTCTGGGCCGGGTGCTGGTCAGGAGGTTTACATGCGCGTAACACTGAAGTGTCCCGCGCGCGGCAACGGCGCCGAGCGCCCCTCACCGGACCGACCGACCGGACGGGTAGCCCCCTGTCCGGCAGGCCTCCGGTGTCCGCCGTGCCAGAAAGGGCCCCTGTGACGACGCGAAGCGAGACCAGGACCGCGCTCGACCACCTGCTCACCGAGATCGAGCACCGCAACCCGGCCCAGCCGGAATTCCACCAGGCCGCCCACGAGGTCCTGGAGACCCTCGCGCCGGTGCTCGCGGCCCGCCCCGAGTACGCCGAGCCGGGCCTCGTCGAGCGGCTGGTCGAGCCGGAGCGGCAGGTCATCTTCCGGGTGCCGTGGCAGGACGACCAGGGCCGCGTCCACGTCAACCGCGGCTTCCGCGTCGAGTTCAACAGCGCGCTGGGCCCGTACAAGGGCGGCCTGCGCTTCCACCCCTCCGTCAACCTCGGCGTCATCAAGTTCCTCGGCTTCGAGCAGGTCTTCAAGAACGCGCTGACCGGCCTCGGCATCGGCGGCGGCAAGGGCGGCAGCGACTTCGACCCGCACGGGCGCAGCGACGCGGAGGTCATGCGGTTCTGCCAGTCGTTCATGACGGAGCTGTACCGGCACATCGGCGAGCACACCGACGTCCCGGCGGGCGACATCGGCGTCGGCGGCCGGGAGATCGGCTACCTGTTCGGCCAGTACCGCCGGATCACCAACCGCTGGGAGGCCGGCGTCCTCACCGGCAAGGGCGCGGGCTGGGGCGGTTCGCTGATCCGTCCGGAGGCCACCGGCTACGGCAACGTCCTCTTCGCGGCGGCGATGCTGCGCGAGCGGGGCGAGGACCTGGAGGGCCAGACGGCGGTCGTCTCCGGCTCCGGGAACGTGGCGATCTACACGATCGAGAAGCTGGCAGCCCTCGGCGCGAACGCCGTGACCTGCTCGGACTCCTCCGGCTACGTCGTCGACGAGAAGGGCATCGACGTGGAGCTGCTGAAGCAGGTCAAGGAGGTCGAGCGGGGCCGCGTCGACACGTACGCCGAGCGCCGCGGCTCCTCGGCCCGCTTCGTGCCCGGCGGGCGGGTCTGGGAGGTCCCGGCCGACCTCGCGCTCCCGTCGGCCACGCAGAACGAGCTGGACGAGAACGACGCCGCCACCCTCGTCCGCAACGGCGTGAAGGCGGTCTCCGAGGGCGCGAACATGCCGGCGACGCCCGAGGCGGTCCACCTGCTCCAGCGCTCCGGCGTCGCCTTCGGCCCCGGCAAGGCGGCCAACGCGGGCGGTGTCGCGGTCAGCGCCCTGGAGATGGCGCAGAACCACGCCCGTACGTCGTGGACGGCGGCGCGGGTCGAGGAGGAGCTGACCCGCATCATGAACGACATCCACACCACCTGCCACGAGACCGCCGACCGCTACGGCGCCCCCGGCGACTACGTGACGGGCGCGAACATCGCGGGCTTCGAGCGCGTGGCCGACGCCATGCTGGCGCAGGGCGTCATCTGACGGGGGCCGGGCCGGCGGGGGCCCAGGGGCGGGGCGGCGCCGGCGTCATGTGAACCGGAGCGGAAGTCCCCGCGAACACCGCGGGGAGGGCGGGCGGCGCCTTGCCCAAACCCCTACCGCTGGTGCGAACACTGTTCTTGTCTGTTCGAATGGTGCGTGCAGCGGACAAGGAAACGTCGGTGCTCGAGCGGGCGGAGGGACGGTCGGGACGACCGCTCCCCCCGCTCGCCGTCGCCGCGCCGGCCGGGAAGCGCACGGGCGGCCGCCTGTACGTCATCGACGGCATCCGTCTGCTCGCCGCGCTGATGGTGGCCGCGCACCACTACGCCGGCACCTGGCGCGCCGACCGCCCCGGCAACCCGATCTGGGACCGCCCGGTCTCCGAGATCATGCCCACGGTGTTCCGCGTCGCCTCCTACGGCTGGATCGGCGTCGAGATCTTCTTCGTGATCAGCGGCTTCGTGATCTGCATGTCGTGCTGGGGCCGCACCCCGCGCCAGTTCTTCATATCCCGCGTGATCCGGCTCTACCCCGCCTACTGGTTCGCGGTCGCGTTCACCACGGCCGTACTGATCGCCGTACCGGGCGTGTGGGAACGCCTCCGCCTGCGCGAGGTCCTCCTCAACCTCACCATGCTCCAGTCCGGCTCCGGCGTCGCGAACGTCGACGGCGTCTACTGGACCCTCTGGTCCGAGCTGCGCTTCTACCTGCTCTTCCTGGTCGTGGTCGCCATGGGCCTGACCTACCGCAGGGTCGTGCTCTTCTGCTGCGTGTGGGGCGCGGTCGCGATGCTCGCCCCGGTCGCCGACCTCCGCCTGCTGGAGCTGGTCGCCAACCCGGACGGCGCCTGGTACTTCATCGCCGGACTCGCCCTCTACCTCATGCACCGCTTCGGCCAGGACCTGCTCCTGTGGGGCATCCTCGCCATGGCGTGGCTGATGGGCCAGATGGAGCTGGGCAAGCGGATCGAGGAGGTCGAACGCGTGTCGGGCTGGCGCGGCAGCGTGGCGATCTTCACCGTCTTCCTGCTCTTCATGGTCGCCGTCGCGCTCGGCCACACGGACCGCGTCCGCTGGAGGTGGCTGGTCACGGCGGGTGCCCTGACGTACCCGCTCTACCTCGTCCACTACGCGGCCGGCACGGCCCTCATCGCCCGCCTGCACGGCACCATGGACGCCCGGCTGCTGATCGCGCTGATCATCACGGGCTTCCTGCTGCTGAGCTACCTGGTCCACCGCTTCGTGGAACGGCCGGTGTCGCGGCTGCTGAAGAAGGGGCTGGACACGTCGTTCGCCCGGCTGCGGGCCGCGGAGAACCGGGCCTGAGGTCTGCGCACCGGTCAGTGCGAGGATGGTGCCCGACCGACTGGACGGCCGGAGAAGGAAACCATGGCCCGTTAGCCCGCGCGCCCAGGCACGCGGTCCGTCTGGTGGGCCGGCTGCCGCAGGGCGTTGTCCACGGCGTTGCCGACGAGCCAGAAGTCCCAGGTCACGGCCGGATCGCGGAAACGGTCATCGGACATCACCGCTTCCGCGTAGCTGCTGATCCGGCTGACCTCCGCCATGCCGAGAACGACACCGGGGCGTTTCAGCTCGACGACCAGGTGATGACCGCCCGAAGGAGGAGCACGTATCCGGAAGGGCCCGGGTTTGATCTTCGCCACCCCGGGGGTATTCTCTCCGGCCCGATTGGCCAGCCCCGCGTCCCGTATGGCAGACTAGCGGGGTTGCTCGGTCGAGTGCCGATGCTGCGCGCCTCCCGCCGGGGGGACCGGAAGCGAGTCCCACAGTACTCGTCGCCTCTGTTCAGGGGCGGAAGTACGGGAATCTTCCGGGAAGCGTCAGCGGGGTGCAGACCAGGCACCCGGTGGGCCTCTCGCCCCCGCCCGCGGTACCGGAAGGGCCCGCACTCCCCATTGCAGGGAAGTCCCGAAAGGGACATCCGTGTCAGCGGGAGCGCGACACGCCCGACCGCGTGGGTCGGAGGAGGGGAGGGTGAAGAGCAAGGAGCCACCGGGTTCCGGAGCGTTACGAGAGACAGGACTACGAAGTAGCCATGGCGGGACAGAAGATCCGCATCCGGCTCAAGGCCTACGACCACGAGGTCATCGACTCTTCGGCGAAGAAGATCGTCGAGACGGTGACTCGCACTGGTGCGTCGGTCGCGGGCCCGGTGCCGCTGCCCACTGAGAAGAACGTGTACTGCGTCATCAAGTCGCCGCACAAGTACAAGGACTCGCGCGAGCACTTCGAGATGCGCACGCACAAGCGCCTGATCGACATCCTCGACCCGACCCCCAAGACCGTTGACTCTCTGATGCGACTCGACCTCCCGGCCGGTGTCGACATCGAGATCAAGCTCTGAGGCCGGTGATCTGAAGATGACCAAGCAGATCAAGGGCATCCTGGGCGAGAAGCTCGGTATGACGCAGGTGTGGGACGAGAACAACCGTGTTGTTCCGGTCACCGTCGTCAAGGCCGGGCCCAACGTCGTCACCCAGGTCCGCACGAACGATGTCGACGGCTACGAGTCCGTCCAGATCGCCTTCGGCGAGATCGACCCGCGCAAGGTGAACAAGCCCCTCAAGGGCCACTTCGCCAAGGCCGACGTCACCCCCCGCCGCCACCTCGTCGAGATCCGCACGGCCGACGCCTCCGAGTACACGCTCGGTCAGGAAGTCACCGCCGAGGTCTTCGAGGCCGGCATCAAGGTCGACGTGACCGGCAAGAGCAAGGGCAAGGGCTTCGCCGGTGTCATGAAGCGTCACAACTTCAAGGGCCTCGGCGCCGGACACGGCACCCAGCGCAAGCACCGCTCGCCCGGTTCCATCGGTGGCTGCGCCACCCCGGGCCGCGTGTTCAAGGGCCTCCGCATGGCCGGCCGCATGGGCAACGAGCGGGTCACCACCCAGAACCTGACCGTCCACGCCGTTGACGCGGAGAAGGGTCTGCTGCTCATCAAGGGCGCGGTTCCCGGTCCGAACGGCGGCCTCGTCCTGGTCCGCACCGCGGCCAAGGGGGCCTGAGGTAACCGATGAGCACTGTTGACATCCTTTCGCCGGCGGGCGACAAGGCCGGCACCGTCGAGCTCCCCGCGGAGATCTTCGACGTTGAGAAGGTCAGCGTCCCGCTGATCCACCAGGTCGTCGTCGCGCAGCTGGCCGCTGCCCGCCAGGGCACGCACAAGACCAAGACCCGCGGTGAAGTCCGTGGTGGCGGCAAGAAGCCGTACCGCCAGAAGGGCACCGGCCGCGCCCGTCAGGGCTCGACCCGCGCGCCGCAGTTCGCCGGTGGTGGCGTCGTGCACGGTCCCGTGCCGCGCGACTACTCGCAGCGCACCCCGAAGAAGATGAAGGCTGCCGCCCTGCGTCACGCCCTCACCGACCGGGCGCGTCACAACCGCATCCACGTCGTCTCCGGCGTCGTCGAGGGCGAGAGCCCGTCGACGAAGGCCGCCCGGACGCTGTTCGGCAAGATCTCGGAGCGCAAGAACCTGCTCCTGGTCGTCGACCGCGCCGACGAGGCCGCGTGGCTGTCCGCCCGTAACCTGCCCCAGATCCACATTCTGGAGCCGGGCCAGCTGAACACGTACGACGTTCTCGTCTCGGACGACGTGGTCTTCACCCAGGCCGCTTTCGAGTCCTTCGTGTCTGGCGCGGCTAAGTCGCCGGCTGCTGAGACCGAAGGGAGCGAGGCCTGATGGCTACGCGTCACCCGAGCATCGCCTCGAAGGCCGCCAAGGCCGCCAAGGCCGCGCGCGTCGCCAAGGCGCGCCGCCACGAGGCCGAGGGCAAGAACACCGTCGTCACCCCGGCCAGCAAGGCGTTCACGGACCCCCGTGACGTGCTGCTGAAGCCGGTCGTGTCCGAGAAGAGCTACGCGCTCCTCGACGAGAACAAGTACACGTTCATCGTCGCGCCGGGCTCCAACAAGACCCAGATCAAGGAGGCCGTCCAGGCGGTCTTCTCGGTCAAGGTCACCGGGGTCAACACGATCAACCGCCAGGGCAAGCGCAAGCGGACCCGCACCGGCTTCGGCAAGCGTGCCGACAGCAAGCGCGCGATCGTGACCCTTGCCGAGGGCGACCGTATCGACATCTTCGGCGGTCCGACCTCCTGACGGAGGTCCGGATCGTCCGGAATCGGACGAGGACTGAGAAATGGGAATCCGCAAGTACAAGCCGACGACGCCGGGCCGCCGTGGCTCCTCCGTCGCCGACTTCGTCGAGGTCACGCGGTCCACGCCGGAGAAGTCGCTGGTCCGCCCGCTGCACAGCAAGGGCGGCCGTAACAACGCCGGTCGTGTGACCGTTCGCCACCAGGGTGGCGGACACAAGCGCGCCTACCGCGTGATCGACTTCCGTCGGCACGACAAGGACGGCGTGCCGGCGAAGGTCGCGCACATCGAGTACGACCCCAACCGCACCGCGCGCATCGCGCTGCTGCACTACGCCGACGGCGAGAAGCGCTACATCCTCGCCCCGCGCAACCTGCAGCAGGGTGACCGCGTCGAGAACGGTCCCGGGGCCGACATCAAGCCGGGCAACAACCTGGCCCTCCGCAACATCCCGGTCGGTACCACGATCCACGCGATCGAGCTCCGTCCCGGTGGCGGCGCCAAGTTCGCCCGCTCCGCCGGTGCCTCCGTGCAGCTGCTCGCGAAGGAGGGCTCGATGGCCCACCTGCGCATGCCGTCCGGAGAGATCCGCCTGGTCGACGTGCGCTGCCGCGCCACCGTCGGCGAGGTCGGCAACGCCGAGCAGTCGAACATCAACTGGGGCAAGGCGGGCCGCAAGCGGTGGCTGGGCGTTCGCCCGACCGTCCGTGGTGTGGTCATGAACCCGGTGGACCACCCGCACGGTGGTGGTGAGGGCCGGACCTCCGGTGGCCGCCACCCCGTGTCCCCGTGGGGCAAGAAGGAAGGCCGTACTCGTTCGCCCAAGAAGGCGTCGAACAAGTACATCGTCCGCCGCCGCAAGACGAACAAGAAGCGCTAAGGACGGGTTGAGATGCCTCGTAGCTTGAAGAAGGGACCCTTCGTCGACGACCACCTGATCAAGAAGGTGGACACGCAGAACGAAGCCGGTACCAAGAACGTCATCAAGACCTGGTCCCGTCGCTCGATGATCGTCCCGGCGATGCTCGGCCACACGATCGCGGTGCACAACGGCAAGACCCACATCCCGGTGTTTGTCACCGAGTCCATGGTCGGCCACAAGCTCGGCGAGTTCTCGCCGACGCGCACCTTCCGGGGTCACGTCAAGGACGACCGGAAGTCGAAGCGCCGCTAGTCAGCGGGGTGTGAAAGACCATGACAAACACTGAAGGGACAACCATGGAAGCCAGGGCCCAGGCGCGGTACATCCGCGTCACGCCCATGAAGGCCCGCCGCGTGGTGGACCTCATCCGTGGCATGGATGCCACGGAGGCTCAGGCGGTCCTGCGTTTCGCCCCGCAGGCCGCGAGCGTGCCGGTCGGCAAGGTGCTGGACAGCGCCATCGCCAACGCCGCGCACAACTACGACCACACTGATGTCGACAGCCTCTTCATTTCCGAGGCTTACGTCGACGAGGGCCCGACCCTGAAGCGGTTCCGTCCGCGCGCCCAGGGCCGTGCCTACCGGATCCGCAAGCGGACCAGCCACATCACCGTGGTCGTCAGCAGCAAGGAAGGAACCCGGTAATGGGCCAGAAGGTAAACCCGCACGGGTTCCGGCTCGGTGTCACGACCGACTTCAAGTCGCGTTGGTACGCCGACAAGCTGTACAAGGACTACGTCAAGGAAGACGTCGCCATCCGTCGGATGATGACGTCCGGCATGGAGCGCGCCGGCATCTCCAAGGTCGAGATCGAGCGCACCCGTGACCGCGTCCGCGTGGACATCCACACGGCTCGTCCGGGCATCGTCATCGGCCGCCGCGGCGCCGAGGCCGACCGCATCCGCGGTGACCTCGAGAAGCTGACGGGCAAGCAGGTCCAGCTGAACATCCTCGAGGTCAAGAACCCCGAGACGGACGCTCAGCTGGTCGCCCAGGCCGTCGCCGAGCAGCTCTCCTCCCGCGTCTCCTTCCGTCGGGCCATGCGCAAGAGCATGCAGTCCGCCATGAAGGCCGGCGCCAAGGGCATCAAGATCCAGTGCGGTGGCCGCCTCGGTGGCGCCGAGATGTCCCGCTCGGAGTTCTACCGCGAGGGCCGTGTGCCCCTGCACACGCTCCGCGCGAACGTGGACTACGGCTTCTTCGAGGCCAAGACGACCTTCGGCCGCATCGGTGTGAAGGTCTGGATCTACAAGGGCGACGTCAAGAACATCGCCGAGGTCCGCGCCGAGAACGCTGCCGCCCGTGCGGGTAACCGCCCGGCCCGCGGTGGCGCCGACCGCCCGGCCCGTGGTGGCCGCGGTGGCGAGCGGCGCGGTCGCAAGCCGCAGCAGCAGTCGGCTCCGGCCGCCGAGGCCCCCAAGGCCGACGCGCCCGCCGCTGCCGCTCCGGCTGAGAGCACCGGAACGGAGGCCTGACCGAAATGCTGATCCCCCGTAGGGTCAAGCACCGCAAGCAGCACCACCCGAAGCGCAACGGCATGTCCAAGGGTGGGACGCAGGTTGCGTTCGGCGAGTACGGCATCCAGGCGCTGACCCCGGCCTACGTCACGAACCGCCAGATCGAGGCGGCTCGTATCGCGATGACCCGCCACATCAAGCGTGGCGGCAAGGTCTGGATCAACATCTACCCGGACCGTCCGCTCACCAAGAAGCCGGCCGAGACCCGCATGGGTTCCGGTAAGGGTTCTCCGGAGTGGTGGATCGCCAACGTCAAGCCCGGACGCGTCATGTTCGAGCTGTCGTACCCCAACGAGAAGATCGCCCGTGAGGCGCTGACCCGTGCGGCCCACAAGCTGCCGATGAAGTGCCGGATCGTCAAGCGCGAGGCAGGTGAAGCGTGATGTCGGCCGGTACCAAGGCGTCCGAGCTGCGCGAGCTGGGCAACGAGGAGCTTCTGGCGAAGCTCCGCGAGGCCAAGGAAGAGCTGTTCAACCTCCGCTTCCAGGCGGCGACCGGTCAGCTCGAGAACCACGGTCGGCTGAAGGCCGTCCGTAAGGACATCGCGCGGATCTACACCCTGATGCGTGAGCGCGAGCTGGGCATCGAGACGGTGGAGAGCGCCTGATGAGCGAGAGCAACGTGACTGAGAACACCGAGGCACGCGGATTCCGCAAGACCCGTGAGGGTCTGGTCGTCAGCGACAAGATGGACAAGACCGTCGTCGTCGCCGTCGAGGACCGTGTCAAGCACGCGCTGTACGGCAAGGTCATCCGCCGTACGAGCAAGCTCAAGGCCCACGACGAGCAGAACGCCGCGGGCGTCGGCGACCGCGTCCTCCTCATGGAGACCCGGCCGCTGTCCGCGACGAAGCGCTGGCGCGTCGTCGAGGTCCTCGAGAAGGCCAAGTAATTCCTGCGGGGCTACCCGCGGGCCAGATGCGCCGCCTCGGCGGGGGTTCGTGAACCGACTCACGGACCCCCGCCGGGAAACCGGCCGGGCCGCGTGCGTCGTACGCGTTTTCACGCGCGTGTGACGCACGCGGCCGGGCCGGGGGCGGCCTCGTAATTCCTGCGGGGACCATCCGCAGGACAGTTCCGCCAGGCTCTCCGGGCTCGACCCCGGAGGGAACCGGCAGACAATCAGGAGATAGACGTGATCCAGCAGGAGTCGCGGCTGCGTGTCGCCGACAACACGGGTGCGAAGGAAGTCCTCTGCATCCGTGTGCTCGGTGGCTCCGGCCGCCGCTACGCGGGTATCGGTGACGTCATCGTCGCCACCGTCAAGGACGCGATCCCCGGTGGCAACGTGAAGAAGGGTGACGTCGTCAAGGCGGTCATCGTTCGCACCGTCAAGGAGCGCCGCCGTCCGGACGGCTCGTACATCCGCTTCGACGAGAACGCCGCCGTCATTCTGAAGAACGACGGCGACCCTCGTGGCACCCGTATCTTCGGCCCGGTCGGCCGTGAGCTGCGCGAGAAGAAGTTCATGAAGATCATCTCCCTCGCGCCGGAGGTGCTGTGAGCATGAAGATCAAGAAGGGCGACCTGGTCCAGGTCATCACCGGTAAGGACAAGGGCAAGCAGGGCAAGGTCATCGCGGCCTTCCCCCGCGAGGACCGCGTCCTGGTCGAGGGTGTCAACCGGGTCAAGAAGCACACCAAGGCCGGGCCGACCGCTCGCGGTTCGCAGGCCGGCGGCATCGTCACCACCGAGGCCCCGATCCACGTCTCCAACGTCCAGCTGGTCGTGGAGAAGGACGGCAACAAGGTCGTGACCCGCGTCGGTTACCGCTTCGACGACGAAGGCAACAAGATCCGCGTTGCCAAGCGGACGGGTGAGGACATCTGATGACGACCACCACCACTCCGCGTCTGAAGACGAAGTACCGCGAGGAGATCGCGGGCAAGCTGCGTGAGGAGTTCTCCTACGAGAACGTCATGCAGGTTCCCGGCCTCGTCAAGATCGTGGTCAACATGGGTGTGGGCGACGCCGCCCGCGACTCCAAGCTGATCGAGGGCGCCATCCGCGACCTCACCACGATCACCGGTCAGAAGCCGGCCGTCACCAAGGCCCGCAAGTCCATCGCGCAGTTCAAGCTGCGCGAGGGCCAGCCGATCGGTGCCCACGTCACGCTCCGTGGCGACCGCATGTGGGAGTTCCTGGACCGCACCCTGTCGCTCGCGCTGCCGCGCATCCGCGACTTCCGCGGCCTGTCCCCCAAGCAGTTCGACGGCCGTGGCAACTACACCTTCGGTCTCACGGAGCAGGTCATGTTCCACGAGATCGACCAGGACAAGATCGACCGCGTCCGGGGTATGGACATCACCGTGGTCACCACGGCGACCAACGACGCTGAGGGCCGCGCGCTCCTTCGTCACCTCGGCTTCCCGTTCAAGGAGGCGTGAGCGAGATGGCGAAGAAGGCTCTGATCGCTAAGGCTGCTCGCAAGCCCAAGTTCGGTGTGCGTGGCTACACCCGCTGCCAGCGCTGCGGCCGCCCGCACTCCGTCTACCGCAAGTTCGGCCTGTGCCGCGTGTGCCTTCGTGAGATGGCTCACCGTGGCGAGCTGCCGGGCGTGACCAAGAGTTCCTGGTAATCCGGTAATTCCGGGTTATTCAGACTCTCGGTAAGCATCTGGGTCGGCAGAGGCCCGGCTCCCCATGCCGTAGGCTGGCGGGGTTGGGCGTCTGCCGCCCGTACGCCCGCAGGCAGTGCCTGCAAATGTTTGCTTACTACGCCGTAGGTCCACCGCGCCGCACCCGTCCCGTCTCGGATCGGGGAGAGGGATGGCGCACCAGGAAACCCCGGCGAGAGAGGCCGAAGGCCAATTCATGACCATGACTGATCCGATCGCAGACATGCTTACGCGTCTGCGGAACGCTAACTCGGCGTACCACGACTCCGTGACGATGCCGGCGTCCAAGATCAAGTCTCACATCGCGGAGATCCTCCAGCAGGAGGGCTTCATCACGGGCTGGAAGGTCGAGGACGCCGAGGTCGGCAAGAACCTCGTCCTCGAGCTGAAGTTCGGCCCGAACCGTGAGCGCTCCATCGCGGGCATCAAGCGGATCTCCAAGCCCGGTCTCCGGGTGTACGCGAAGTCCACCAACCTGCCCAAGGTGCTGGGTGGCCTCGGCGTGGCGATCATCTCCACGTCGCACGGGCTCCTCACCGACAAGCAGGCCGGCAAGAAGGGCGTGGGTGGGGAAGTCCTCGCCTACGTCTGGTAGCGGAAGGGAACGGAGGAAACAGCTATGTCGCGCATCGGCAAGCTCCCCATCGCGGTTCCCGCCGGCGTGGACGTCACCATCGACGGCCGTACGGTCGCGGTCAAGGGCCCCAAGGGCACGCTGACCCACACCGTCGTGGCGCCGATCGACATCGCCAAGGGTGAGGACGGCGTTCTGAACGTCACCCGCCCCAACGACGAGCGTCAGAGCAAGGCCCTGCACGGCCTGTCCCGCACGCTGGTGGCGAACATGATCACCGGCGTGACCCAGGGTTACGTGAAGAAGCTCGAGATCAGCGGTGTCGGTTACCGCGTGGTCGCCAAGGGTTCGAACCTGGAGTTCTCCCTCGGCTACAGCCACCCGATCACCGTCGAGGCCCCCGAGGGCATCACCTTCAAGGTGGAGTCCCCGACCCGTTTCTCGGTCGAGGGCATCGACAAGCAGAAGGTCGGCGAGGTTGCGGCCAACATCCGCAAGCTGCGCAAGCCCGACCCGTACAAGGCCAAGGGCGTCAAGTACGAGGGCGAAGTCATCCGCCGCAAGGTCGGAAAGGCGGGTAAGTAAGCCATGGCATACGGGCAGAAGATCCTCAAGGGCGACGCCTACAAGCGCGCCGCGATCAAGCGCCGTCACATCCGTATCCGCAAGCGGATCGCGGGTACCGCGGAGCGTCCCCGTCTGGTCGTGACCCGCTCCAACCGCCACATCGTGGCCCAGGTGATCGACGACCTCAAGGGGCACACCCTTGCGTCGGCGTCCACCCTGGACACCTCGATCCGTGGTGGCGAGGCCGACAAGTCCGCGCAGGCCAAGCAGGTCGGCGCCCTGGTCGCGGAGCGCGCCAAGGCCGCCGGTGTCGAGGCCGTCGTGTTCGACCGCGGTGGCAACCAGTACGCCGGGCGCATCGCCGCTCTGGCGGACGCCGCCCGCGAAGCCGGACTGAAGTTCTGAGCCGGTTCCGTAGCTAGCGGAAACAGAGAGAGGTAATTCCAATGGCTGGACCCCAGCGCCGCGGTGGCGGTGCCGGTGGCGGCGAGCGGCGGGACCGGAAGGGCCGTGACGGCGGCGCAGCTGCCGCCGAGAAGACCGCTTACGTTGAGCGCGTCGTCGCGATCAACCGTGTCGCCAAGGTTGTGAAGGGTGGTCGTCGCTTCAGCTTCACCGCGCTGGTCGTGGTGGGCGACGGTGACGGCACCGTGGGTGTCGGTTACGGCAAGGCCAAGGAGGTGCCGGCCGCCATCGCCAAGGGCGTTGAGGAGGCCAAGAAGCACTTCTTCAAGGTCCCCCGCATCCAGGGCACCATCCCGCACCCCATCCAGGGTGAGAAGGCTGCCGGCGTCGTGCTGCTCAAGCCCGCGTCCCCGGGTACCGGTGTTATCGCCGGTGGTCCGGTGCGCGCCGTGCTCGAGTGCGCCGGTATCCACGACGTGCTGTCGAAGTCGCTCGGCTCCGACAACCAGATCAACATCGTGCACGCGACCGTGGAGGCCCTCAAGGGCCTGCAGCGTCCCGAGGAGATCGCGGCCCGCCGTGGTCTGCCGCTCGAGGACGTCGCTCCCGCGGCTCTTCTCCGTGCGCGTGCCGGGGCGGGTGCGTAATCATGGCGCAGCTCAAGATTACGCAGGTCAAGTCCTACATCGGCAGCAAGCAGAACCACCGTGACACCCTGCGTTCCCTTGGTCTCAAGGGGATCAACACGCAGGTCGTCAAGGAGGACCGCCCCGAGTTCCGCGGCATGGTGCACACCGTCCGCCACCTCGTGACGGTCGAGGAGGTCGACTGATCATGGGTGAGCAGAACCCGCTCAAGATCCACAACCTCCGTCCCGCCCCGGGCGCCAAGACCGCCAAGACCCGTGTCGGTCGTGGTGAGGCGTCGAAGGGTAAGACGGCCGGTCGTGGTACGAAGGGCACGAAGGCCCGTTACCAGGTTCCGGAGCGCTTCGAGGGTGGCCAGATGCCCCTCCACATGCGTCTCCCGAAGCTGAAGGGCTTCAAGAACCCGTTCAAGACCGAGTTCCAGGTCGTGAACCTCGACAAGCTGGCCGCGCTGTACCCCGAGGGTGGCGAGGTCACCGTCGAGGGCCTCGTGGCCAAGGGTGCCGTTCGCAAGAACAGCCTCGTCAAGGTCCTCGGCCAGGGCGAGATCTCCGTGGCGCTGCAGGTGTCGGTCGACGCCGTCTCCGGCTCCGCCAAGGAGAAGATCACCGCCGCCGGTGGTACCGTCACCGAGCTCGTCTGATCCCTTCAGGCGTCTCGATGACTTGAGCGATCCCGACCGGGGATACCCACGAGAAGGGGTATCCCCGGTTGGTCGTTCCAAGGGCAGTGGTCCGCCGGTAAGGTGGCCTGCGCTGCCCTCTTTCACGGGTGCGTCACATGAGGCACTCTGAGCGGCAGTTGACCGTTCCTTACTTTGTCGTCAGTCGAACCTCAAGACCGTCACCCTTGACGCAGTAGCGCGGGGGTCGCAGGAGGCACCGTGCTCACCGCGTTCGCCCGGGCGTTCAAGACGCCCGACCTGCGCAAGAAGCTGCTCTTCACGCTCGGCATCATCGTGGTCTACCGGCTCGGTACCCACGTCCCGATTCCGGGCGTCGACTACAAAAGCGTCCAGGAGTGCGTGGACCAGGCGTCGGGCAACCAGGGCCTCTTCGGGCTGGTCAACATGTTCAGCGGCGGTGCGCTGCTGCAGATCACGGTCTTCGCGCTCGGCATCATGCCGTACATCACGGCGAGCATCATTCTGCAGCTGCTGACCGTGGTGATCCCGCGTCTGGAAGCCCTCAAGAAGGAGGGCCAGGCCGGCACGGCGAAGATCACGCAGTACACCCGTTACCTGACCATCGCGCTCGCCATCCTCCAGGGCACCGGCCTGGTGGCCACCGCGCGCAGCGGTGCCCTCTTCTCCGGTTGCACCGTCGCGGGCCAGATCGTGCCCGACCAGTCGATCTTCACCACCGTCGTCATGGTGATCTGCATGACCGCCGGCACGGCCGTCGTCATGTGGCTCGGCGAACTCGTCACCGACCGCGGCATCGGCAACGGCATGTCGATCCTCATGTTCATCTCGATCGCCGCGACCTTCCCGTCCGCCCTGTGGGCCATCAAGACCGAGGGCGAGCTGGCGGACGGCTGGATCGAGTTCGGCACCGTGATCCTCGTCGGCCTGGTCATGGTCGGCCTGGTGGTCTTCGTGGAGCAGGCCCAGCGCCGCATTCCCGTCCAGTACGCGAAGCGCATGATCGGCCGTCGCTCCTACGGCGGTACGTCGACGTACATCCCGCTCAAGGTGAACCAGGCGGGTGTCATCCCCGTCATCTTCGCCTCGTCGCTGCTCTACATCCCGGCGCTGATCGTCCAGTTCTCGAACTCGACGGCGGGCTGGGCCACCTGGATCACGAGGAACCTCGCCGACACGGCCGCGACGCCGCACATCGTCCTGTACTTCTTCCTGATCGTCTTCTTCGCCTTCTTCTACGTGGCCATCTCGTTCAACCCCGAGGAAGTCGCGGACAACATGAAGAAGTATGGTGGCTTCATCCCGGGCATCCGGGCTGGCCGACCGACCGCTGAGTACCTGAGCTACGTACTCAACCGGATCACCTGGCCGGGTTCGCTGTATCTGGGCCTGATCTCTCTCGTGCCGACAATGGCGTTGGCTGGTTTCGGGGCAAACCAGAACTTCCCGTTCGGCGGTACCAGCATCCTGATCATCGTGGGTGTCGGTCTTGAGACGGTGAAGCAGATCGAGAGCCAGCTCCAGCAGCGCAATTACGAAGGGTTCCTCCGCTGATGCGAATCGTCCTCGTCGGGCCTCCGGGCGCCGGAAAGGGAACGCAGGCCACCCGCCTCGCCGAGACGCTGCACATCCCGCACATCTCCACGGGTGACCTGTTCCGCGCGAACATCAGCCAGCAGACCGAGCTGGGCAAGCTCGCGAAGTCGTACATGGACGCCGGCAACCTGGTCCCGGACGAGGTCACCATCGCCATGGCGAAGGACCGCATGGAGCAGCCCGACGCCGAGGGCGGCTTCCTGCTGGACGGCTTCCCGCGCAACGTGTCCCAGGCGGAGGCGCTGGACGAGCTCCTCGAGACCGAGAACATGAAGCTCGACGCGGTGCTGGACCTGGAGGCCCCCGAGGGCGAGGTCGTCAAGCGGATCGCCGGCCGGCGCGTCTGCCGCAACAACTCGGCGCACGTCTTCCACGTGACGTACACCCCGCCGAAGGAGGAAGGCGTCTGCGACGTCTGCGGCGGCGAGCTGTACCAGCGGGACGACGACTCCGAGGAGACGGTCCGCAAGCGGCTCGAGGTCTACCACACGCAGACCGAGCCGATCATCGACTACTACAAGGCGCAGGGCCTGGTCGTCACCATCTCGGCGATGGGAGCGGTGGACGAGGTCACCGGCCGTGCGCTGGAGGCGCTGAAGCGCGACAAGTAGTTCTTGCCCGGTTGCAGCCGCGGTCCCTTGCTCAGGGGGGCCGCGGCTGAGCTGTGGGGTGGGAGGGTCCCGGGTCCCGCCCCGTATCGTTGGAAGCGTTCGTCGTCTCTCCGGTCCAGAAAGGCCGCAGCCCCCATGGTGCAGATCAAGAGCCCCGAGCAGATCGCCAAGATGCGTGAGGCGGGGCTGGTCGTCGCCGCCATCCACGCGGCCACGCGTGAGGCGGCCGTGCCCGGCGCCACGACCAAGGACCTGGACATGGTCGCGCGCAAGGTCCTCGCGGAGCACAACGCCAAGCCGAACTTCCTGGGCTACGGCGGCTTCCCGGCGACCATCTGCACGTCGGTGAACGAGGTCGTCGTCCACGGCATCCCGTCCGACGACGTGGTCCTCAAGGACGGCGACATCATCTCCATCGACTGCGGCGCCATCATCGACGGATGGCACGGTGACGCCGCCTACACCGCGTTCGTCGGCTCCGGTCACGCCCCGGAGCTGGTGGAGCTCTCCCGGGTGACGGAGGAGTCGATGTGGGCGGGCATCGCGGCCATGAAGCAGGGCAACCGGCTCGTGGCCGTCTCCCGGGCCATCGAGACGTACATCCGCCGCCAGCCCAAGCCCGGCGGCGGCAAGTACGGGATCATCGAGGACTACGGCGGCCACGGCATCGGCACCGAGATGCACATGGACCCGCACCTGCTGAACTACGTCGACCGCCGGCGCGGCAAGGGCCCGAAGCTGGTCCCCGGCTTCTGCCTGGCCATCGAGCCGATGGTGTCCCTCGGCACCCCGCGCACCGAGGTCCTCCAGGACGACTGGACGGTCATCACGACGGACGGCACCTGGTCCTCCCACTGGGAGCACTCGGTGGCCCTCACGGAGCAGGGCCCCCTGGTCCTGACGGCGCCGGACGGCGGCAAGGCGAAGCTGGCGGAGCTGGGCATCACGGCGGCGCCGGACCCGCTGGGCTGAGGCGGGCCCGGGCCACCGCGGCCGGCCGGAGGCCGGCGCAGCCGCTCGAAGCCCGTGAGGCGCCCCGGGCGCCGAGCCCGCGAGAGGGGCGTCGGGGGTCGGGTCGGCGGCAAGGCGAAGCCGGCGGAGCTGGGCATCACGGCGGCGCCGGACCCGCTGGGCTGAGGCGGGCCGGGCCACGCGGCCGGCCGGAGGCCGATCCGCTGGGACGGCGGTGCGCATAACGATCGCCGCACTGGGGCAGGCTTCCTCGTTTCGCCTTTCCGGGTGTGCTGACGTAGACTGACGCGTCGGCTCTAGTGCACCCGCATGCCTGCATGCGCCAACAGGGTGTAACGGAGTCGATCAAGGTAGTCGATTCGAAGGGCGAAGCGTGGCCAAGAAGCAAGGTGCCATCGAGATCGAGGGCACTGTCGTCGAGTCTCTTCCGAACGCCATGTTCAAGGTCGAGCTCCAGAACGGCCACCAGGTCCTGGCACACATCAGCGGCAAGATGCGCATGCACTACATCCGCATCCTCCCTGACGACCGGGTCGTGGTGGAGCTGTCTCCGTACGACCTGACGCGTGGCCGGATCGTTTACCGATACAAGTGAGCTTGGGCGGGTCCCGTACCCGCCCCGGCGGCCGGGAGGGTCGCCGCTGGACAGGCTCGTCCTGTCAAACTCCCCGGAGCGATCCAGGGAAGGGCCTTCCCGCCCGTCGGGAAGCGAACTCCAACGGTACAAGTAGATCTTTCCCCTGCCCCGGCTCCGTATGGTGCGGGGGCACTGAGCCCGGAGAACTTCACTCAATGAAGGTCAAGCCGAGCGTCAAGAAGATCTGCGACAAGTGCAGGGTGATCCGCCGTCACGGCCGGGTCATGGTCATCTGCGACAACCCGCGCCACAAGCAGCGCCAGGGCTGACGCACGACCGTTCCCTCCGCGATTCGCAGGACTTCGCGCGACGCGAGCTGAATATGTTCATACGCAGAGCCCGGGCACCCAGGTGCCCGACACCCCCGGTTCGGAGGCCGGGGACCCGATCCGTACCTGATACGGCGGCCGGGAGCCGGTTCTGTGGAAGACCTCCGAAGATCAACTGGAGCCATTGAATGGCACGCGTTTCCGGTGTTGACATCCCGCGCGAAAAGCGCGTGGAGATCGCCCTCACCTACGTGTTCGGCATCGGCCGGACCCTCTCGCAGCAGACGCTCGCTGCCACCGGCGTGGACCCGAACACCCGTGTTCGTGACCTCTCCGAGGAGCAGCTCGTCGCGATCCGCGAGTACGTCGACAACAACATCAAGACCGAGGGTGACCTCCGTCGCGAGATCCAGGCCGACATCCGCCGCAAGGTCGAGATCGGCACCTACCAGGGTCTGCGGCACCGCCGCGGTCTGCCCGTCCGCGGCCAGCGCACCAGCACCAACGCCCGCACCCGCAAGGGCCCGCGTCGCGCCATCGCCGGCAAGAAGAAGCCGGGCAAGAAGTAGTCCGCAGCGGACTCGCCGTCCAGCGGTCTTCGCTGTAGGACCGACCACCTCCCGTAGGAGTACGACATGCCCCCCAAGGGACGTCAGGGCGCTGCCAAGAAGGTGCGCCGCAAGGAAAAGAAGAACGTCGCTCACGGCCACGCGCACATCAAGAGCACGTTCAACAACACGATCGTTTCGATCACGGACCCGTCCGGCAACGTGATCTCCTGGGCCTCCGCCGGCCACGTCGGCTTCAAGGGCTCCCGGAAGTCCACGCCGTTCGCCGCGCAGATGGCCGCCGAGTCGGCTGCCCGCCGCGCCCAGGAGCACGGCATGCGCAAGGTCGACGTGTTCGTCAAGGGCCCGGGTTCCGGTCGTGAGACCGCGATCCGCTCCCTCCAGGCCACCGGCCTCGAGGTCGGCTCGATCCAGGACGTCACGCCGACCCCGCACAACGGCTGCCGTCCGCCGAAGCGCCGTCGCGTCTGACGCGTCCGGTCTCGCTTCACCAGGGTTTTCACGGGCGGTACGGCTCTTCCGGGTCGTATCGCCCGTACCCTTGCAGTACTAGTCGGGCGTCAAATAGCGGGCGCCCCTGACTGAAGGATTCGCACATGCTGATCGCTCAGCGTCCCTCGTTGACCGAAGAGGTCGTCGACGAGTTCCGCTCCCGGTTCGTCATCGAGCCGCTGGAGCCGGGCTTCGGCTACACCCTCGGCAACTCCCTGCGTCGTACGCTCCTCTCCTCGATCCCGGGTGCGGCGGTCACGTCCATCCGCATCGACGGTGTCCTGCACGAGTTCACCACCGTGCCGGGCGTCAAGGAGGACGTCACCGACCTGATCCTCAACATCAAGCAGCTGGTCGTCTCCTCGGAGCACGACGAGCCGGTCGTGATGTACCTGCGCAAGCAGGGCCCGGGTCTGGTCACCGCCGCCGACATCGCGCCGCCGGCCGGTGTCGAGGTGCACAACCCCGACCTCGTCCTCGCCACGCTCAACAGCAAGGGCAAGCTGGAGATGGAGCTGACCGTCGAGCGCGGTCGCGGCTACGTCTCCGCCGTGCAGAACAAGCAGGTGGGCCAGGAGATCGGCCGTATCCCGGTCGACTCGATCTACTCGCCGGTGCTCAAGGTCACGTACAAGGTCGAGGCCACGCGTGTCGAGCAGCGCACCGACTTCGACAAGCTGATCGTCGACGTCGAGACCAAGCAGGCCATGCGTCCGCGCGACGCCATGGCGTCGGCCGGCAAGACCCTCGTCGAGCTGTTCGGTCTCGCCCGCGAGCTGAACATCGACGCCGAGGGCATCGACATGGGTCCGTCCCCGACGGACGCCGCGCTCGCCGCCGACCTGGCGCTGCCGATCGAGGAGCTGGAGCTCACCGTTCGGTCGTACAACTGCCTCAAGCGTGAGGGCATCCACTCCGTGGGTGAGCTCGTCGCCCGCTCCGAGGCCGACCTGCTCGACATCCGCAACTTCGGTGCGAAGTCGATCGACGAGGTCAAGGCCAAGCTCGCGGGTATGGGGCTGGCGCTGAAGGACTCGCCTCCCGGGTTCGACCCGACCGCCGCGGCGGACGCCTTCGGCGCCGACGACGACGCGGACGCGGGCTTCGTGGAGACCGAGCAGTACTGAGAGCTCGGGCCTTCCGGTCCGTACTCGGGTGCGGGGGCGCTGTGGCCGGCCGCGTCCACGCGACGGAGTCGCATGCCGACACCGCCCCGCACCCCCTCCGGACGGGTCCCCACGGGGCCCTGTCCGGATCTCCGACAGGCGACCGCCTGCTCGGATACTGACTCCGGTACCTGATACGGCCGGGGCAGACACCTAGGAGAAACACCATGCCGAAGCCCACCAAGGGTGCCCGTCTGGGCGGCAGCGCCGCGCACGAGAAGCTGCTCCTCGCGAACCTCGCGAAGTCGCTGTTCGAGCACGGCCGCATCACCACCACCGAGGCGAAGGCGCGCAAGCTGCGTCCGTACGCCGAGCGTCTGGTCACCAAGGCGAAGAAGGGCGACCTTCACAACCGCCGTCAGGTGCTCCAGGTGATCACGGACAAGAGCATCGTCCACACGCTCTTCACCGAGATCGGCCCGCGCTACGAGAACCGTCCCGGTGGTTACACCCGGATCACCAAGATCGGTAACCGCCGTGGCGACAACGCGCCCATGGCCGTCATCGAGCTGGTCGAGGCGCTGACCGTGGCGCAGCAGGCCACCGGCGAGGCCGAGGCCGCGACGAAGCGTGCCGCCAAGGACGCCGAGGGCTCCGCCGAGGCTGCCGAGGCCAAGGTCGACACGGCCAAGGCCGACGACGAGGCTGCCGCCGAGGAGTCGAAGGACGCGTAAGCGTTCTGCCGGGGGCTGTGCGACGGCGGCTGCGGCTTCGGCGTGGTGTGTCGCGCAGTTCCCCGCGCCCCTTCAGGGCGTTGGCGGGTCCGCTCCTTTTACAGGGGCGGGCCCGCTTTCGTGTGGGTGAGAGGATCTCTGGGTGAGTGACGAAGTACAGCCCGGGTTCGTGCGGGTGCGGCTGGATCTTTCCTACGACGGGACCGCGTTCTCCGGCTGGGCCAAGCAGGCCGGCGGTCGCCGGACGGTGCAGGGGGAGATCGAGGACGCGCTGCGGACGGTCACGCGGTCCGGTGAGACGTACGAGCTGACCGTGGCGGGACGGACCGACGCCGGGGTGCACGCCCGGGGGCAGGTCGCCCACGTCGACCTGGAGCGCGAGGTGTGGGCCGAGCACCACGCGAAGCTGCTCAAGCGGCTCGCGGGGCGGCTGCCGAGGGACGTGCGGGTGTGGGCCCTCAGGGAGGCGCCCAGCGGCTTCAACGCGCGGTTCTCGGCGGTCTGGCGGCGCTACGCCTACCGGGTCACCGACAACCCCGGCGGTGTCGACCCCCTGCTGCGCGGCCACGTCCTGTGGCACGACTGGCCCCTCGACGTGGACGCCATGAACGAGGCCGCCCGGGAGCTGCTGGGGGAGCACGACTTCGCCGCCTACTGCAAGAAGCGGGAGGGGGCCACCACCATCCGGACGCTCCAGGAGCTGAGCCTGGTGCGCGGCGAGGACGACGGGATCATCACCGCCACCGTGCGGGCCGACGCGTTCTGCCACAACATGGTGCGCTCCCTCATCGGGGCGCTGCTGTTCGTCGGCGACGGACACCGCACGCCGGACTGGCCGGCCAAGGTGCTCGCCGCCCGCGTACGCGACTCGGCCGTGCACGTCGTACGGCCGCACGGGCTGACGCTGGAGGAGGTCGGCTACCCGGCCGACGAGCTGCTCGCGGCCCGGAACAAGGAGGCGCGCAACAAGCGGTCCCTGCCGGCGGCCGGCTGCTGCTGAGCGGACGTCCGGGGCCCGGGTCAGTCATCGGCCCAGGAGGTGAGCAGTCCGGCCACGGCGCTCGCGGCCTCGTCGGCGTCGCGGCCGTCGCCCCGGGCGTCGGGGGCCAGCTCCAGGTGGACGAAGGTCGCGTGCTGCCGCTGGGCCGCCCGGCCCTGGACGTTGGTCCTGCCCTCCAGCGGGCAGCGCGCCGACCAGGCCCGGCAGACCCGCAGCCCGTCCGACTCCAGGCGGTCGGCCAGGGCGGAGACCTCGCCGGGGGCGCTGCGGGCGGCACCCGTGGACAGCACGGCGTCGTAGCGGTCCGTCGTGGACTCGGCGAAGCCGTGCAGCTGGATCCCGGGCACCCCGCGTTTCTGCAGCTCCAGGACGATGCCGTGGAAGGCGCTGTCCTCGCGGTGGGCGACGTCGGCGGCGTCGCCGGGCCCGGCCCGGCGGTGGGCGCCGGCCAGGACCAGAGCGCCGCCGGGAGTGTCCTCCAGCAGTCGCACGCCCAGCTCCTCGGTGTCCCGGTCGGAGACGGGGTGCGGTACCTGCGCGCTCCAGCGGACGCTTGAGTCGGCGTTCAGGTACAGCCGGCCCCACTGGGCGCTCTCGCCCGTGCCGGTGGCCGCGACCTCGTCGTAGCGGCGGCCGGACTCGGCGTCGGTGAGCCGGGTGACGCCGAGGCCGAGCGGGGCGAGCAGGCGTTCGGCGTCGCGCGCGTTCCCCTCCAGCAGGCTCGTGACCCCCCGGGCCAGCCGGGCGCGCTGCTCCTCGTCGGGGGGCGAGTAGGGGCCGTCGGGGGACAGGGCCTTCGTGTATGACAGGACGCGGTCACGCAGGTCGACGCGCTCTTGGGCCTTCGGTTGCGAGGCATGTGTGGAGGCCTCGGAGGACTCCTGACACCCGGACAACACCAGGAGGACACCGAGCAGACAGAAGACGCGCACCAGTAACTGACTGGTAATCACACGGTCAGAGTGAGTTCTGAGGCTCATGTGAACGTGCTTCGGTGACATTACGTGAGTCTCTCCGTGTCGGGCGTGCCGTGGCGGTGCTGGCTGCCGTCGCCTCGGTGGCCACCGCGTGCGCCTCCGGGTCCGTGGAGCCGCAGGCGAAGCCGGGCGGACGCTCGTTCACCGTAGCCGCCGCGGGTGACGTGCTGGTTCACCCCGCGTTGGTGGAGCAGGCGGCCGAGGACGCCGGGAGGACCGGCGGGGGCGAGGCCGGACTGGACTTCGGGCCGCTGCTCGCCGGGGTGAAGCCGGTCATCGGCGAGGCGGACCTCGCGATCTGTCACATGGGGACGCCCGTCGGGAAGCCCGAGGGACCCTTCCAGGGGCATCCGGAGTTCCTGGTGCCGCCGCAGATCCTGACGGCTCTGAAGGACGTGGGGTACGACACCTGTTCCACGGCCTCCCACCACACCTTCGACCACGGTCCCGAGGCCGTACGGCGGACGCTGGACGCCATGGACGAGGTGGGCCTCGGTCACGCCGGCTCGGCGCGCACGCCCGCGGAGGCGGAGCGGATCGACATCCGTGACGTGAGGGGCGTCAGGGTGGCCCATCTCGCGTACTCCGGGGAGTCCCTCCGCGGCCCCGCGCCCGAGGCGGAGAGCTGGGCGGTCAGCCGGAGCAGTGCCGAGGAGATCAGGAAGGACGAGAGCCGGGCCCGTGAGGCGGGGGCCGAGGTGGTGCTCCTGTCGGTCCACTGGGGACTGGAGCACTCCAACGAGCCGAGCGTGCCGCAGGTCGAGCTGGCCCGGCGGATCACCGAGGAGACCGGTGTCGACCTGGTGATCGGACACCACGCGCACGTGGTCCAGCCGATCCAGAAGGTGAACGGCACCTGGGTCGCCTACGGCCTCGGCAACCAGGTGGCCCGGCACTTCTCCCCGACCGGGCTGACCGAGGAGGGGGCGATCGGCTGGTTCGATTTCCGGGAGCGGGCCGAGGGCGGCTGGGACGTCACCGCCCGCTACCGCCCCACGCTGGTGGACATCCCGCCGGAGCCGGAGCGGGGTGAGGAACGGACCGACGGAGCCGTCGAGGACCACCGGCTGGTGGACGTGCGGCACGAGATCGACCACCCGGACGGCCTGTCCGACGAGCGGCTCGCCCGCTACCGGCTCGCCGCCGACCGCACCCGCGGCTTCCTCCACAACCGGGGCGGGCCCGGCGGTGACGGCCTGAGACCGCTGTCCCTGGAGGAATGAGCGCAGCCGCCGCCCGTTCCGCGGCGGGGCCGCACCCCGACGGCATTCATCAGGGTTCCACGTGACGGCGTCGCGCGACCGCGGCAGCGGTGCGTCCAGCGTGCGCCGGGCACCCGCAGCAACCAAGGAAGAAGACCGGTGACATCGAGTCGTGCCGCGTACTTCGGGCGGAAGAACCGGCAACGCAGCCGCAGGCGGGCGGACATGCCGCTGCTGGGCGGCGTCCGCCCCCCGATCGCGGTGCTGTGCCTGCTGATCGTCGCCCTGGCCGGGCTCACGGCGAAGGTGCTCGGTCCCGGTGACGACGCCGTGGTGCCCAGGGCGGTGCTGTCCTCGCAGCGGCACTTCGCGGAGGACGGCGCCGTCGCGCTGCGCGCATCGATCGACGAGCGGGTCACTGACCTGCGGCGCACCGCCGCGGCGCGGAACGCGCAGGAGCCCGAGGAGCCGGAGCGCGTCCTGTCCGACCTGGGCCGGACCTACCAGAAGTGGACCGGCACCACCGTGGTCGGCCTGGAGAGCGGCGAGGTGCTCGCCGCGCGTGGAGAAAGGATTCCTCTCGGCTGGCTCGACGGGGACGTCCTCACCGGCGAGCACGCCCTCACCCCGCGCATGGTGCGGCTGGAGACGGGGGACGTCCGGCTGATGACGATGGCCGTCCTCGACGGGAGGGGCGGGGCGCGGCAGCTGCTGATCGCGGCCAGCAGCCTGTCCGTACCCGCCATCAACCTGGGGCCGTTCCGCGGCATGGCGGTCGTCACCCGGGACGGCGAGGTCCTCGCGGCCGAGGGCTTCGAGCATCCCGGGGCCTCCGGCTCCGGTCAGAGGCGCGCGGAGCTCGCCTTCCTGCGGCGGCAGCTGTCGCTCCTCTCCGACCGGGCCGCCGAGCGGACCGAGGAGCACCCGGTCAGTGCCAGGGAGCCCGGATCCCGCGGTTACCCCGGCGTCAGCGGCACCCTGCTGGGAGACGACCGCGACGGCCGGATCGTCACCGCCGGATACGCCTCCCTCGCCTCCTACGACCCGCAGGAGAAGGACAGCGTCGCCGCGGGCCTCGGCCTCACGGTGGTGGCCCTGCTGCCCGTGGTCCAGCAGCAGGGTGCCGCCGACACGGACCGGGAGCTGTACGGGCTGGTCGCGGCCGGGGCCCTGGTCGTGCTCGGGCTGGCCGCCGCGGCCGTGCTGTGGGCGGGCGTACAGCGCCCCCTGCTGCGGCTGTTCCTGGAGTCCCGCCGGCTCGCCCGCGGCGACCTGGCCCGGCCGGTCGCGGTGCCCCGCTGGGGCGAGGCGGCCCGGATCGGCACCGCGCTGGAACGCCTGCGGGGGCGGCTCCTCGGGGACGGAGCCGGGCGCGGTGAAGGGCTGGGCGCCGGGGTGCCGGGTGCCGGAACGGGTGGGG
Source organism: Streptomyces sp. AC627_RSS907 (assembly GCF_019049165.1). Lineage (NCBI taxonomy): Bacteria > Bacillati > Actinomycetota > Actinomycetes > Kitasatosporales > Streptomycetaceae > Streptomyces > Streptomyces sp. AC627_RSS907. Next base: position 122 of record NZ_JAGMUE010000092.1, on the reverse strand, counting down.
TGTCGGGTGCTGGAGGCGGTGGGGTGTCGGGTGCCGGAACGGGTGGGGTGTCGGGTGCCGGAACCGGTGGGGTGTCGGGTGCTGGAGGCGGTGGGGTGCCGGGTGCCGGAACCGGTGGGGTG
>NZ_JAGMUE010000898.1:0-716 GCF_019049165.1 Streptomyces sp. AC627_RSS907 | reverse complement strand
GCACGGGGTGCTGCTGGTCAGCGACGAGTGCTACCTGGAGCTCGGCTGGGACGCCGAGCCGGTCTCGGTGCTGCGCGAGGACGTGTGCGGCGGCTCCTTCGACGGCCTCGTCGCCGTCCACTCGCTCTCCAAGCGCTCCAACCTGGCCGGCTACCGCGCTGCCTTCCTCGCCGGCGACGCGGCCGTGCTCGGCGAACTCCTCGTGATCCGCAAGCACAGCGGGCTGATGACGCCCGCGCCGGTGCAGGCGGCCACCGTCGTGGCGCTGGGCGACGACACGCACGTGGCCGAGCAGCGGGAGCGGTACGCCCGCCGGCGCGCGGCGCTGCGTGGCGCGCTGGAGGCGTACGGCTTCCGCATCGAGCACAGCGAGGCGTCGCTCTACCTGTGGGCCACGCGCGACGAGCCGTGCTGGGAGACCGTGGGCGACCTGGCCGGGCGCGGCATCCTGGTGGCCCCGGGCGACTTCTACGGGCCGGCGGGGGAGCGCTTCGTACGGGTCGCCGTGACGGCGACGGACGAGCGGGTCGCGGCGGCGGTCGCCCGCCTCAAGGACTGACGCCCGCCGGTCAGCACTGACGCCGGGGCCGGGCCCTGCCGGGCCCCGGCCAGAACCACCGGCGCCCGGTGTGCGGGCACGCGAAACGGGCCCGGCGAGCGCTCCACCAGGGAGGCGCTCGCCGGGCCCGTCGGCCGCGTCGGGAGCCGTCGCGGGC
>NZ_JAGMUE010000897.1:0-690 GCF_019049165.1 Streptomyces sp. AC627_RSS907 | reverse complement strand
GGCGGTCGTCTTCGTCATCCCGCTCGCCTTCGTCAACTGGCTCCCCGCGCTGCACATCCTGGACCGCCCGCAGCCGATCGGCCTGCCGGGCTGGGTGGGTTTCGGCGCGCCGCTGGTCGCGGTGGCCTGCTGCGCGCTGGCCGGTCTTGCCTGGCGCGCGGGGCTGCGGGCCTATCGCAGCACGGGGAGTTGAGCACGGGGAGCGGCGCGGCCCGCGCCCCGGTCGGACGCGGGCGGGTGGGCGTGCGCCGGGGCGCGGGCGAGCGGGCGTGGTGGGTGTAGGGGACACATGATCTCGGGGCGGCAGTGTGCCGGGGCGAGCAGGAGAGGGGTACGAGGCGATGACGGCGGACGACGCCGCGTTCATCGAGGTCGACGGGGTCGAGAAGGTCTTCACGGTGCGGCGCCGGGCCGGTTGGGTGCGGCGCGAGCGGCGCGAGGTGCGGGCCGTGGACGGGATCAGCTTCCGGGTGCCGCGCGGGGAGATGGTGGGTTACATCGGGCCCAACGGCGCGGGCAAGTCCACCACCATCAAGATGCTCACCGGCATCCTGGTGCCCAGCGGCGGGCGGCTGCGGGTCGCGGGCATCGACCCGGCCGCGGACCGCACCCGGCTGGCCCGCCGGATGGGCGTGGTCTTCGGCCAGCGCACCACCCTGTGGTGGGACCTGCCGCTGCGCGACTCGTACG
>NZ_JAGMUE010000896.1:0-634 GCF_019049165.1 Streptomyces sp. AC627_RSS907 | reverse complement strand
ACCTGGGTCAGGCGGACGACCGCCCCCGCGTCCCCGCGCTCCTCGGCGGCCAGGGTGGCGGCAGCCCGCACCATCTCAAGCTGAGCGGCCTCGGGCAGCACCTTGACACGCGAGGCGTCCATACCGTCAAACATGGGGATCGATTCCTCCTGCTAAAAGTGCCGCTGCTCAGCGAGTGGTGTTCTCGATGGGAATCAGCAGGTCGTTCAGAAAGGCTTCGCGGCCGGAGAACTTCGAGCTGAACCGGTGGATGACGTTGCCGTCCGACGTGTGCTCGTGCACCAGCGGATGGAGGCGGGAGTCCTGGGAGGTGACGGCCAGGGCGCTGCCCGGGGCGGCGGACGCCCAGTAGTGCTCCGTGCCGAAGGGGTAGCCGGGGAGGCTGGTCAGCCGGGGCTGGCTCTCCCACAGGCCCTCGAAGTGCGGCGGGTAACCCTGGGAGTAGAACTCGGCCAGGGCGGTGAGGTGGTCGGAGTACCGCTCGCTGTCGCCCCACACCGTGCGGCTGGCTCGCACCAGGCCCTCGATCAGCTTGCCGATCGTCGCGTTGGGGGCGAAGTCGCGGCTGACCGTGCCGCGTACCAGGTTGGGGATCTTCACGCCGGCCGCCGCCTCGCGGAGCAGCCGGACCGCG
>NZ_JAGMUE010000895.1:0-609 GCF_019049165.1 Streptomyces sp. AC627_RSS907 | reverse complement strand
ACCTGGGCCACATCTCCTCGTCCGAGCCGTTCCACAAGCTGTTCAACCAGGGCATGATCCAGGCGTACGTCTACCGCGACAGCCGGGGCATCGCCGTGCCGGCGGCCGAGGTGGAGGAGCGCGACGGCGCGTTCTACTACCAGGGCGAGCAGGTCAGCCGACTGCTGGGCAAGATGGGCAAGTCGCTGAAGAACGCCGTCACCCCGGACGAGATCTGCGCCGAGTACGGGGCGGACACGCTGCGCCTGTACGAGATGGCCATGGGTCCGCTGGACGTCTCCCGGCCGTGGGACACGCGGGCGGTCGTCGGCCAGTACCGGCTGTTGCAGCGGCTGTGGCGCAACGTCGTCGACGAGGCGACCGGCGAGGTCACCGTCGTCGACGCGGAGCCGGACGAGTCGCTGCTGCGCGCGCTGCACAAGGCCATCGACGGCATCTCGCAGGACCTGGCCCAGTTGCGGTTCAACACGGCCGTCGCCAAGCTCACCGAGCTGAACAACCACGTCACCAAGGTGCGCGAGGTGCCGCGGGCGGTGGCCGAGTCCCTGGTGCTGCTCACCGCGCCGCTGGCCCCGCACATCGCCGAGGAACTGTGGCGCAGGCTGGGCC
>NZ_JAGMUE010000894.1:0-817 GCF_019049165.1 Streptomyces sp. AC627_RSS907 | reverse complement strand
GCGACAACCTGACCGTGACGGTCCCCGTCACCTTCGACGAGGCGGCCCTCGGCGGCGAGATCAGGGTTCCGACCCTGGGCGGCCCTCCGGTCACCCTCAAGCTGCCGGCGGGCACCCCGAGCGGGCGCACCATGCGCGCCCGTGGCAAGGGCGCGGTCCGCAAGGACGGCACCCGGGGCGACCTGCTGGTCACCATAGAGGTGGCCGTGCCGACGGAGCTGAACGACAAGGCGCGGGAGGCGCTGGAGACCTACCGCGAGGCCACGGCGGACGAGGACCCGCGGGCCGAGCTGTTCCAGGCCGCGAAGGGAGAATGAGATGGACGGCCGAGGCGCACGCCCAGGCGGCGGCAGCCGCAACCCCTACGAGCTGACCGACGACTCACCGGTGTACGTCATCTCGGTCGCCGCTCAGCTCTCCGGCCTGCACCCGCAGACCCTGCGCCAGTACGACCGCCTCGGCCTGGTCTCCCCCGACCGCACGGCGGGGCGCGGGCGCCGCTACTCCGCCCGCGACATCAGCCTGCTGCGCCAGGTGCAGGCGCTCAGCCAGGACGAGGGCATCAACCTCGCCGGCATCAAGCGCATCATCGAGCTGGAGAACCAGGTGGCCGCGCTCCAGCAGCGGGTCGCCGAACTCCAGCAGGCGGTGGAGGGCGCGGCGACGGCGATGCGGCAGCGCGAGGCCGCCGTACACGCCTCGTACCGCCGCGACCTGGTCCCCTACGACCAGGTGCAGCAGACCAGCGCCCTGGTGGTGTGGCGGCCCCGCAGGCCTGGGCAGGACTAGCCGCACCCGCGCGTGCCCGGTAGTGGAC
>NZ_JAGMUE010000893.1:0-601 GCF_019049165.1 Streptomyces sp. AC627_RSS907 | reverse complement strand
GACCCAGCGGGTCGAGCGGGTTCCTCGGCTCGGTCTGGGACGGACTCGGGGTGGTGCCGGGCCGCTTGGCCGCGTCCTCGGGGGCCGTGGTGCCCCCGGTCTCCTCGGACCCGGGCTTCGGGTCGCCCGTCGTGGAGGACGGCTTCGGGGGCGCCTGTGTGGCCTGGTCGCTCTCGGGCCGCGCGTCGGAGGTGGCGCCCGGCGCGGGCTCGCGGTCGTCGGCCGCCTCTCCGCCCGGCGAGGCCGAACTCCCGGGCGGGATCGGCTCGTTGTCCCCGCCGCCCGGCTTGTCGCCCGGCTTGCCGTTCTGCTTCTCGTCCCGCTGGTCCCGCCGCTTGTCGTCCTGCCGCGGGTCCCGCTTGTCCTTGCCGTCCCGCTCGTCCTCGCCGTCCTGCTGGTCCGACTGGGTCACGCAGGGGCCGGGCTTGAAGCGGTCCTTGGCCTGGGTCTCGGCCTGTGCGAGCTGCGGCGTGAGCCCCATGCCCATCAACACGGCCGTCGGCATCGCGGCCAAGGCGATGGCCTTGCCCGCGGGCATCTGCAGCCGGTTCAGCATCGATTTCCTCGGGGCGGCGTGCCGCGGCCCCGTTCTGGCCCGGCG
>NZ_JAGMUE010000892.1:0-565 GCF_019049165.1 Streptomyces sp. AC627_RSS907 | reverse complement strand
CCCATGGCGGCTGCCGCGGTGATGAAGATGACGTGGCCGAGGTGCTCGGGCATGGCCTTACGGCCTTCCGGCGCCGGCGGCTGCGCGGTGCTGGTCAACGTGTACTCCTGAGGCCCGGCCGCACTGCCGGGCGTGGGGGGCTGGCACTCCTAGTGGGACACGGCCCAACGCGAGCCACCACTTGAAGGCAAAAGCAACGTTGCAGAGACTATGCCTTCAAGTTTCGAAGTCAATACCCCCGCATCACGATGAGTTCCACCCCACGCCCGGCGAAAGCTTCAAGTGTTGATCTCTATGCGCGCGGTCCGCGCGGGCTGCGGGGGCCCGTCAGCGCAGCCGCTGGCTGATGACCTTCGACACCCCGTCGCCCTGCATGGACACGCCGTACAGCGCGTCGGCGACCTCCATCGTGCGCTTCTGGTGCGTGATCACGATGAGCTGCGAGCTCTCCTGCAGCTCCTCCATGATCCGGATCAGGCGCTGCAGGTTGGTGTCGTCCAGCGCCGCCTCGACCTCGTCCATCACGTAGAACGGGCTCGGGCGCGCCTTGAAGATCGACACCAGC
>NZ_JAGMUE010000891.1:0-659 GCF_019049165.1 Streptomyces sp. AC627_RSS907 | reverse complement strand
CTGCGGCCGAGGGAACTGGGCCTGATGACGTCGGGCCGGGCCATCGCGCACGCCGAACAGTCCCCGCGCGAGCACGCGAAGCTGCTGCACGGCGCCCAGCTCTGGGTCGCCCTGCCCGACGCCCACCGGCACACCGCCCCGTCGTGGGAACACCACGCGGAGCTGCCCCAGGTGAGCGGCGGTGGCGGGCTCAGCGCCACGGTGATCCTCGGCGACTTGGACGGCGCCCGCTCCCCCGGCACCACCTTCACCCCGCTGATGGGCGCCGACATCACCCTGGCCGCCGGCACCGACACCCGCCTGCCGCTCCAACCCGACTTCGAGTACGCCGCCTTGACGATGTCCGGCGAGGCCGAGGTGGACGGCGTCCGCCTGGCCCCCGGCTCCCTGCTCTACCTCGGCTGCGGTCGCCGGGAACTGCCCCTGCGAGCCACGGTCGACAGCGCGTTCATGCTGCTGGGCGGCGAGCCGTTCGAGGAGCGCATCGTCATGTGGTGGAACTTCGTCGGCCGCACCCACGAGGACATCGCCCAAGCCCGCGAGGACTGGGCATCCGGCACCCGCTTCGGCGAGGTCAGCTCGTACGAGGGCGCGCCGCTACCCGCCCCCGAGCTGCCGCCGGTGCCGCTGAAGGCGCGGGGGCGTACGCGCTGAACTGG
>NZ_JAGMUE010000890.1:0-749 GCF_019049165.1 Streptomyces sp. AC627_RSS907 | reverse complement strand
GCGATGGCGGAGTTCGCGACGGCCTACGCGGACCGCACCGAGGCCGACCACGCGCACCTGGTCACCGCCGTGCGGGCCGGGCGAATAGCGGCCGAACTCGGCGTGTGAACCGGACGCGGCGGGGCTGGCGAGGCGGCCCGTAGGCTGGCTGCGTGACGAACCCCGAAGCGCAGACGAACGAGGAAGCGCGCCAGCAGCAGGCAGACTCCGCGCCGGGGGCCCCGCCACGCCCCGAGGAACGGCTAGAGCGCGCGGTGCGGGCCGCCGAGCAGGCGTTGATCGAGTTCGAGATCGCGCTGGAGACCTTCCGGGTCGAGGTGGAGAACTTCTCCCGGCTGCACCACCAGCGTCTGGGCCCCATGTACACGCGGCTGGACGAACTCGACGCCCTGATCGCGGAAGCGATCGCGGCGCGGTCGGGCGACGAGGAGGACCTGCGCCGGGCGCGGGAGGCACGTTCGCTGGTGCTGCCCATGCCGCAGGTGGAGGAGCTGTTCCAGGGCTGGATGGACTCCGACGGGATCTCGCCCGAGGCCCAGTCGATGCTCACCGAACGCTCGGTCAAGCCCCCGCCCCGGGTCCGGCCCAGTGACGAGGCCCGCCGCGTCTTCCGCGACCTGGTCCGCAAGGCCCACCCCGACCTTGCCCGCGAGGACGCCGAACGAGAGCGCCGGGAGGCGTTCCTCGTCCGGGTCAACGCCGCCTACGCGGACGGAAACACCGAGGAGCTACTCGAACTCGCCGCGGAG
>NZ_JAGMUE010000889.1:0-561 GCF_019049165.1 Streptomyces sp. AC627_RSS907 | reverse complement strand
CACTGGCGCCCTCCTCGAACTGCTCCAGGAGTACGCGGCCCGCGGCGTCCACATGATGCGGATCGAGTCCCGGCCCACCGGCGAGGGCATCGGCCGCTACTGCTTCTCCGTGGACTGCGAGGGCCACATCACCGACCGGCGGGTCGCCGAGGCGCTGATGGGCCTCAAGCGGATCTGCCCGAAGGTGCGCTTCCTCGGCTCGTACCCGCGAGCCGGCGTGGACCCCTCCGACGTGGGCGAGTTGCGGCACGGCACCTCGGACGCGGACTTCGTGGTGGCGGCCGAGTGGCTGGCCCGCTGCCAGGACGGCCGCGCCTGAGCCCCCGGCCGGCGCCCCCTCTTCCCCTTCCCTCTCGCCGTCGCCGTACGGCCGTATCGTCGCGCGCCGCGCCGGCGGCCTTCCTCTCTCTGTCATCCCCGCGTCCGGGGAGAGGAGAGGGCAGCGGGAGGCGAAGGGGAACGGGGCACGCCCGGGTGGACGGCTCGGGGCGTACGGCCCACGGCTCACCCGTACGAGGCACGGCAATCCACACAGTTGCAAAGTTATCCACAGGTGGGGGT
>NZ_JAGMUE010000091.1:0-31828 GCF_019049165.1 Streptomyces sp. AC627_RSS907 | reverse complement strand
ACGTCGATTTCGACGTGGTCGGCGCGTTGTCGGACGGCGAGGTCGATGGCGGCGGCGGTGTTCTCGGGTGCCATGCCGGAGGATCCGCGGTGCGCGATGACGTCGGGGCGGTCGTCGGCGTGCGCGGTGGTGGAGGCCATGGCCATGGTGATACCGCTCAGCACGGCCACGACCAGACCGACGCCCCTCTTGCCGCTCAGGTGTTTCACTGCAGCCTCCCGCCTGTGTCGAATGACTCCTCGGAGGCAGGCTGCCGAACGCCGGTTACGGGAAACCGGCAGCCGTCTGGCGGCGCCGGGATGAGTCGGTGGACCCGAACGGGAAACCGGTCATCCGGGGCGGAAGGGGCACCGGGCGCGGGGTGACCGACCGCCCGGAGAGTGAAGATCATCAACGGTGCACAATGGTCCGTATGCCCATGACGAACACCCCGCAGACGGCGACGCTCGACGACGCGCCGGTGGTCAGCCGCGCCCTGGCCCGAGCCTTCGGCGACGACCCGATGATGCGCTGGTTCTTCCCCGACGACTCCTCTCGCGAGGACACGCTGGGCCGGTACTTCACCACGCTCTTCACCCGGCAGTACGCCCACCACGGAGTGTGCGAGCGCACCGACGCGGCGGCGGCCTTCTGGGTGGCTCCGGAGGGGCAGGCGCAGGCGGTCCCCGACGCGGAGACCGTCCAGGAGCTGCAGAGCCTCCTCGGCGACCGGGCCACGCTGTTCCGCGATGCCGTCGAGGCGGCGGCCGAGCACGCTCCGCGGGAACCCCACTGGTACCTCGCCGTGATAGGCGCCGACCCGGCCGCGCAGGGCGGGGGGCACGGCGCCGCCCTGTTGCGTTCGGGCCTGGCCAAGGCCGACGCGGCGGGGCTGCCCGTCTGTCTGGAGTCCTCCAAGCCGTCCAACGTGCCCCTCTACGAGCACTTCGGCTTCACCGTGCGTGAGGAGTTCCGCCTGCCGGGCGGCGGACCGGCCCTGTGGGCCATGCGGCGCGAGCCCCGCACCCCGTCCGGCGCCTGACGGGCCCGACGGACATGCCGAGCCCGGTGCTCTCGGCACCGGGCTCGGCATGTCCGTCCGGACCCGCGCGGTCACACCCGGCGGTTCCACCGCGCCCGCATCCGCGGCGGCCGGCGCGGGACTGGCCGTGGCCCGGTCAGGGGTGGCTGGTCAGATAGCCGCCCATGGAGGTGAAGTACTCCGCCGCGGACAGCTCACGGCCGTCCTCGGTCCGGACACGGGTGATGGCCAGCCCGTGGTTGCGGCCGGTGCGCGCGTCGGCCCCGGCGACGATCACCACGCCCTCGCCCTCGCGGTAGAAGACACGGCCCGGCGTACCGCCGTACCGGCCCCGGGACACCACGGCGGCGAGGACCTCGAGCCGCCTGCCCCTGTGGTAGGTGAAGGCGCTCGGGTACGGCTCGGACTGGGCCCGGACCAGGCGCTCCAGGTCCTCGGCCGGCCAGTTCCAGTCGATGCGGATGTCCTCGACGGACCGCTTGTGGAAGAAGCTCGCCCGGGAGCGGTCCTGCTTGGTGAACTCCGTCTGCCCGGCGGCGATGAGGCCGAGTGCGCCGATGGTGACGGGGGCGATGAGGTCGACGGTCTTGTGGAAGAGGTCGGTGGTGGTGTCGGTCGGTCCGACCGGCACGGATTCCTGGCGCACGATGTCGCCGGCGTCGAGCTCGTCGTTCATCATGTGCGCGGTGACGCCCACTTCGGACTCCCCGTTGATCAGGGCCCAGATCAGGGGGGAGAAGCCGGCGTACTTCGGCAGCAGTGAGTCGTGCACGTTGAGCGTGCCGTGGCGGGGAAGACCGAAGATCCGCGGGGGGATCCACGTCCGCCAGTTGTTGGCCACGATGATGTCCGGGTCCGCGTCCTTGAGGCGCTGGAACAACTCGTCGTCGTCCGGGCGGTTGCGGATCAGCACCGGGACGCCGTGCTCCTCGGCGAGGTCGGCGACGGAGTCGCTCCAGATCTTCTCGTACGCGTGCTCGCTCTTGGGGTGCGTCACGACCAGTACCACGTCGTGCTCGGAGTCCAGGAGGGCTTGCAGGGTGCGGTGCCCCCAGGTCTGGTAACCGAACATGACGACCCGCATGGGGTTCCTCCTCGGGGCAGGGGTGCTGACCGGGGTCAGTAAAGCAAGGCTTACCTTAGTCCGCAATGCCTCTGCGGAGAACGGCAGTTGACGCGCACCGGCCTCCGTTCGTCCGCTCCGCCCTATCGACAGCCCCGCAGCCTTAGCTTAGGCTCACCTAAGTTTGGCAGGCCGCTCCGTGGCGTGCCCGATCGCGCATTTCCCCACGCCGACAGGCAACTGTCCCGCACGATGGGAGTGACATGTCACAGGTTCTTCCTGGTGACGCACCGCTGGTCCACGACCTCATTGGCATCGGCTTCGGGCCGTCCAATGTGGCCATGGCGATCGCGCTCAGTGAGCACAACGCACGCGCCGGCAGGCAGGAGGCGGTCACCGCTCACTTCTTCGAGCAGCAGCCCCGCTTCGGCTGGCACCGCGGCATGCTGATCGACGACGCGACCATGCAGGTCTCCTTCCTCAAGGACCTGGTGACGCTCCGGAACCCGGCCAGCGAGTTCAGCTTCCTCTGCTACCTGAAGAGCAAGGGGCGGCTGGTCGACTTCATCAACCACAAGAACCTCTTCCCGCTGCGGGTGGAGTTCCACGACTACTTCGAGTGGGCCGCGGCCCAGGTCGACGACATGGTGTCCTACGGTCACGAGGTCGTCGGCGTCGCACCCGTCCTCGACGGGGGAGTCGTGGAGTACCTGGAGGTGACGGTCCGTTCGGGGGAGGGACTGGAGGTCCACCGGGCCCGCAACCTCGTCATCGGCACCGGTCTGCGCCCCCTCGTGCCGGAGGGTGTGGAGCGCGGCGAGCGCGTCTGGCACAACTCCGAACTGCTGGTGAGGGTCGAGGAGCTGGAGGGCACCTCACCCTCGCGGTTCGTCGTCGTCGGCGCCGGTCAGAGCGCTGCCGAGAACGTCGCCTACCTGCACCGGCGCTTCCCCGGGGCCGAGGTCTGCGCGGTCTTCACCCGCTACGGCTACAGCCCCGCCGACGACAGCGGCTTCGCCAACCGGATCTTCGACCCCGCCGCGGTCGACGAGTACTTCGCCGCGCCCGGCGACGTCAAACGCCGGCTGATGGACTACCACGGCAACACCAACTACTCCGTGGTGGACATCGACCTGATCGACGACCTGTACCGGCAGATGTACCGCGAGAAGGTCCTCGGCACCGAGCGGCTGCGCTTCCTCAACGTGTCCCGGCTCACCGGTGTCGAGGTGACACCGGACAAGGTCCGCACCTCGGTCACGTCCCTCGTCACCGGCGAGGAGACCCTCCTGGACGCGGACGTCGTGGTCCTCGCCACCGGCTACAGCCCCGCAGACCCCCTCGGCCTGCTCGGCGAGGTCGCGGACCGCTGCCTCCGTGACGACGAGGGCCGGGTCCGCGTCGAGCGCGACTACCGCGTCGCGACCGACCCGGACCTGCGCTGCGGCATCTACCTCCAGGGAGGCACGGAGCACACGCACGGCATCACGTCGTCCCTGCTGTCCAACACCGCCGTCAGGGTCGGCGAGATCCTGGACTCGCTCCTCGACCGGGGCCTCAAGTCCGCTTCCGACGAGGCCCGCACGGTCGCCGACGGAACCGGCAGCACCACCCGTTAGTGTACGTCGCTATGGCCACGACTGCGGTGGAGCGCCCCGCTCCCGGGAAAACAACTCAGGCCCGTCACCGACGGGTTGTGGGGCTGGGTGTGCTGGCGGCGGTTCTCGTGACCGCGGCGGCGGTGTCGCTGGCCGTCGGTGCGCGCGCCCTGAGCCCCGCCGAGGTGTGGCACGGGTTGTTCGCGGCGCCGGACCCCGACCAGCGGCTCACCGAGATCAGGCTCATCGTGCGGACCGTGCGGGTGCCCCGGACGGTGCTCGCGATCGTGGCCGGCGTCGCCCTCGGCGTCGGCGGGGCGCTCATCCAGGGGTACACGCGCAACCCGATCGCCGACACGGGCCTGCTGGGGGTGAACTCCGGCGCCTCCTTCGCCATGGTGTCGGGGATCGCCCTCTTCGGCTTCGACGACCCGTTCCAGTACGTCTGGTTCGCCTTCCTCGGCGCGGCGGTCGCGGGGATCGTGGTCTTCGGGCTGGCGAGCATAGGCAGGGGTGCCGGAAACCCGTTGACGCTCGCACTGGCCGGGCAGGGGGTCACCGTGTTCCTCGCGGCGATGACCACGGCGGTCTCGCTGACGGACCAGGCGTCCATGGACGCGCTGCGGTTCTGGAACGCGGGCTCCGTGGCCGGCGTCGGCTTCGACGTCATCTGGCCGGTCGCCGCCTTCGTCGCGGTCGGGCTGGTGCCGGCACTGGCCACACTGCCCTCCGTGAACCTGCTCAACCTGGGCGACGACGTGGCGCGGGGGCTGGGCGTGCACATCGCGCTGAGCAGGACCGCCGGCGTCCTCGCCATCACCCTGCTGGCGGGCGCGGCGACGGCGGCGTGCGGTCCCATCGCCTTCCTCGGGCTCATGGTGGCCCACGTGGCCCGGTACCTCACCGGACCGGACTACCGCTGGCTGGTGCCGTACGCGGGTCTGCTCGGCGCCGTCGTGCTGCTGGTCTGCGACATCGTGGGACGCCTGGTGGTGCGGCCGGGCGAGCTGGACGCCGGGGTCGTCGTCGCGCTCCTCGGCGCCCCGTTCTTCGCGGCTCTGGTGTGGCGCGGAAAGTTCAGGAACGCATGAACGGGGTGAGCGTGAAGTCGGACGGGGCGGCGACGACGCCGTCGGTGGCGCCGGGCGTGCGGATGGGGCGCGTGTCGTTCGTGTGGCGGCCCTGGCTCGTGTGCGTGACGCTGCTGCTGGCGGCGGCGACCTTCCTGGTCTTCTGCCTCTCCATCGGCGTCGGGGACTTCCCCATCGGCCTGCCCCGGGTGGTCGCCACGATCCTCGGCCGGGGCGAACGGGTCGACGAGTTCGTGATCATGGACCTGCGGATGCCGCGTGCCCTCGCCGGGCTCGTCGTGGGCCTCGCGCTCGGGGTGTCCGGGGCGATCACGCAGTCCGTCGCGCGCAATCCGCTGGCCAGCCCGGACATTCTGGGGATCACCAGCGGCGCCGGTACGGTCGCGGTGTTCCTGGTGACGGCGACCGGCGGGACGGCCGCGGCCGTCATGGACACCGTGGGCCTGTCCGCGGCCGCGCTCTCGGGCGGCCTCGGCACCGGACTGCTGGTGTACTTCCTGGCGTGGCGGCGCGGCATCGACGGTTTCCGGCTCATCCTCATCGGCATCTCGGTGAGCGCCGTGATGCAGGCGATCACGACCTGGCTGCTGGTCGGGGCCGACATCAGGGACGTGGCCCGGGCCCAGGTGTGGTTGGTCGGCTCCCTGGACAACCGCTCGTGGAACGAGGTCTGGGTGGCGCTCTGGGGCACGCTCGTCCTCCTGGTCGTCGTGGCGTGTGTCGCGTTCCAGTTCAAGCCCCTGCACTTCGGCGACGAGATCGCGGCGGGACTCGGCGTCCGCTACTCGATGGTGCGGGCGGTGCTGTTGCTGTGCGCCGTCCTTCTCGCCGGGGTGGCGGTGAGCGCGGCGGGCCCGGTCCCGTTCGTCGCGCTGGTGGCGCCGCAGGTGGCGATGCGCCTGGCCAGGTGCCCGACGCCACCGTTGCCGGCCTCCGGCCTGGTGGGCGCGCTCCTGCTGATCGGCTCGGACCTGGTCGCGCGCGCGGCGCTGCCGATCTCCCTCCCGGTCGGCGTGGTCACCGCCGCGATCGGCGGCCCCTTCCTCGTCTATCTGCTGGTACGGGCGAACCGCAGATAGCTGGTACAAAAGTAAGGCATGCCTAAACAAGGGGGCCTTGTGGTCGTTCAGTCCATCACCGACGTCGAACCCGGAGTTGACGGCACCTCACGGCTGGCAGCCAGGGGCGTCACGGTCGGATACGGTGCCCGGACCGTCATCGACGATCTCGACGTGACGATCCCGCCCGGGCTGATCACGACGATCATCGGCCCCAACGGCTGCGGGAAGTCCACCCTGCTGCGCACGCTGTCGCGGCTGCTCAAGCCGGCCAAGGGGACGGTCGTCCTGGACGGTGAGGACATCGGCGGGCTCAGGACCAGGGACGTGGCCAAGAAGCTCGGACTGCTGCCCCAGGCCCCGGTCGCGCCGGAAGGCCTGACGGTGTCCGACCTGGTCGCCAGGGGGCGCCATCCGCACCAGAGCTGGCTGCGGCAGTGGTCGTCGGACGACGCCGCCGTCGTGGAACGCGCGCTGGCCATGACCGGCGTGTCCGACCTGGCCGACCGGCCGGTCGACGCGCTGTCCGGCGGCCAGCGTCAGCGCGTCTGGATCTCCATGACCCTCGCCCAGGGGACCGACCTGCTGCTGCTCGACGAACCGACCACGTACCTGGACCTGGCGCACGCCGTCGACGTGCTCGACCTGGTGGACGACCTGCACGAGTCGGGGTGCACCGTGGTCATGGTGCTGCACGACCTCAATCTGGCCACACGCTACAGCGACAACCTCGTCGTCATGCGGGACGGCTCGGTACTGGCGCAGGGGCACCCGCGTGACGTGATCACCGCCGAGTTGCTGGACGAGGCGTTCGGACTGCGCGCGCAGGTGATCGAAGACCCGGTGGGCCGCCGCCCGCTCATCGTGCCGATAGGTCGCACTCATGTCCAAGTCGACTGAGGAAATGCAGAGTTGGAAGGGTTAGGCTAGGCTAACCTCATTCGATCGGGATAAGGTTTGCTGCCCTTACAACGGGGGCGCACTGGACAGCGCGACAGCAAGGGATTGCCGGATGCTCCTCCCAAGAACGACGCGTACGAAGCCCTGGCGGCGGCTGGCGGCGGCACTGTCCGCCGCGGCACTCGGCGTCGGCCTCCTCGCAGGATGCGGTTCCGACTCGTCCGACTCGTCGGACAAGGCGAGTGACGGCACGTCGTCCGCCGAATCCGGCGCATTCCCGGTCACCGTGGAGCACGCGTTCGGAACCACGAAGGTCACCGAGGCCCCCAAGCGGGTCGTCTCCGTCGGCTACACCGACGACCAGACCGTCCTGGCGTTCGGCATCAAGCCGGTCGGCATGGTCGACCAGTACCCCAATCCGGCGGGAAGGACCCCCGACGTCAACACCCAGTGGCCCTGGGTGAAGGAGAAGTGGGGCGACACCCGGCCCGAGGTCATCATGAAGAACGGTGACTCCGGACCCAACTACGAGAAGATCGCCGCCCTGCGGCCCGACCTGATCATCGCGGTCTACTCCGAGATCGACCAGGCCGCCTACGACAAGCTCTCCAGGATCGCCCCGACGGTGGGGCGCACCAAGGGGGAGAAGGAGCCGTTCAGCGCGCCGTGGCAGGACAACGCGCTCCACATCGCCAAGGCACTCGGCAGGGCCGAGGAGGGCGAGAAGATGGTCGCGGACATCCAGGGCAAGCTCGACGCCGCCAAGAAGGGACACCCCGAGCTGGCAGGCCAGACCGCCGTCGTGTTGTCCTGGTACAAGGACTCGGTGGCGCCGTTCACCTCGACCGACGTACGCGGACGGCTGGTGACGGGCCTCGGCTTCAGCTACCAGACCGAGATCGACAAGGTCGCGGACGGCAACTTCTACACCACGCTCTCACCCGAGCGTGTCGACCTGGTCGACGTCGACCGCATCTTCGTCGTCAACGACAGGGCGGACCAGGAGGCGCTGAAGAAGTTCAAGCTCTTCGCCAACCTGGACGCCGTCAAGAACGGCAAGGTGTCCTACCTGTTGGACAGCGAGGGCCCGGCCGTCGGCGCGGCCATCTCCCAGGGAACCCTGCTGTCCATGCCGTACGCGATCGACGAACTCGTCAAGTCGGTCGAGTAGGGGTGAGCGGCACCGACACGCGCGTCGCGCCGGCGACCCTGCGCACGGCGACCGGACGCGAGGCCACCCGATGGGTCGCGGCGCACTGCCGTGAGGTGCCGTGGCTGTCGGCCGCCACCGCGCTCACCACGGTGGCCGGGGCGGCGCTCCAGGTGCTCCCGGTGCTTCTGCTCGGCCGGGTGGTCGACGCGGTGGTCGGCGGTGAGTCGCGATCGGTCCTGGTCACGATCGGTGTCCTGATGGTGGTCGCCGCGCTGCTCGGCGCGGCGGCCACCGCGGCGTCGTCCTACCTGATCGGACGGCTCGGCGCGGATCTGCTCGCGCGGCTGCGGGAAGGCGCCGTCCGGGCGGTGCTCGGGATGCCGAGCGCGCGCGTCGAGCAGGTCGGCCGGGGTGACGTCCTGTCCCGGGTGGGTGACGACGTGGCCGTGCTGTCCAAGGGCATCCGGACCGCCGTCCCCACCGTGTTCTCGGCGGGAGTGCTGGTCGCCATCGCCACGGTCGGCATGTTCGGACTGGACTGGCGGCTCGGTCTGGCGGGTGCCGGCGCCCTGCCCGCGTACGCGCTGGCCCTGCGCTGGTACCTTCCGCGGTCCGCCCCGCTCTACCAGCGGCAGCGGGTGGCCCAGGCCGATCGCGCGCAGGCGTTGATCAGCGGACTGAACGGGATCGACACGGTCCGGGCGTACCGCCTCGAGGACGCCTTCCGCGAGAAGGTCACCCGTGAGTCGTGGCGGGTGCGCGACCTGGGCATCGAGGTGTTCCGGTTCTTCGGCCGGTTCGTCGGCCGGGAGAACCGCGCCGAGTTCATCGGGCTGACCCTGATCATCGTGGTGGGGTACGCCCTCCTGGAGACCGGTGCCGCCGGCCTGGGCGAGGTGTCGGCGGCCCCGCTGCTGTTCCACCGGCTGTTCACCCCCCTGGGCGCCATCATGTTCACCTTCGACGAGGCCCAGAAGTCGGGGGCGAGCCTGACCCGGCTGGTCGGGGTACTGGGCGAGGACGCGGAGGACCGGCTGGTGGGCGACGCGTCCGTCACGCCGGCCCGGGCCGTGCCGTACCCGGTGACGGTGCAGGGGCTGACCTTCAGCTATCCGGACGCCGAGGAGCCGGTCCTCCAGGACGTCGACCTGACCATTCCGGCCGGGGGTTCACTGGCCCTGGTGGGGGCGACGGGTGCGGGCAAGTCGACCCTGGCCGCGCTGATCGCGGGCATCGGGACCCCGCAGTCCGGGTCGGTGCGCGTCGGCCCGACCGACCTCGCCACCGTGGACGAGGCGGGGGCACGGGCCCTGGTGAGCATCCTGACGCAGGAGACGCACGTGTTCTCCGGCCCCCTCGCCGACGACCTGCGGCTGGCCGCGCCGGCAGCGACCGACGCCGAGCTCCTGGAGGCGTTGCGCACGGTCGGCGCCGACGGATGGGTCGACGAGCTGCCCGAGGGGCTGAACACCAGGGTGGGGGAGGGCGGCGAGCGCCTCGACGTCACCAAGGTCACCCAGGTCGCCCTGGCCCGGCTGGTGTTGGGCCGCTCTCCGGTGGTGGTGCTCGACGAGTCGACCGCCGAGGCGGGCAGCGAGGGCGCCGCCGAACTGGAGCGGGCGGTGCTGGCCGCGTGTTCGGGCCGGACCACCCTGTTCGTGGCGCACCGGCTGACCCAGGCGATGGCCGCGGACCGCATCGCCGTACTGGACGCGGGCCGCGTCGTGGAGCAGGGGAGCCACGAGGAGCTGGTGGCTCTGGGCGGGCGGTACGCCCGGCTGTGGCAGGCCTGGCGAGAGGGTAGTTAGGTGAGCCTAAGTTAGGTTAGCCTGCCTTCATTCTTTGGAAGGGGCGTTGAGTCTTCGATGATGCAACCGAGCGCTCGTCACGTACTGCTTTCCCCCCGGCACCTCACCGACATACGCCGGCGCACCGGCGACTTCTCCGACAGGACCATCGCCGAGGCCTGCGCCCTCGGGCTGTCGTACTGGGCGACGGGCCGCAGCCCCGACGGCATCGACCTCGCGCCGGGCACCCTGTTCGCCGACATCCTCGGGTGGGTCGACAACGGCGGTACCGACAGCGGTGGCGGCGACGGCGGGGGCTGGCGGGTCGGCGCGGACGGCCGGAGCATCTCCGTACCGGAAGGCGTGGTGCCGGACGACGCGCAGCTCGCGCTGGACGACCTGGCCGACTTTCCGGACCGGCCCATCGGTACCATCCGGCCGTCGAGCGCGGCGGCCCGGCGCGAGGAGCTGGCCCGGTGGAACGACACCGGGGCCGAACGGGTCCGCCCGACCCTGGTCGAGATGTTCCGTGAGCAGGCGCGGACCAGGCCGGACGCGGTCGCCGTCGTCGACGAACACCGTTCACTGACGTACCGTCAGGCAGCCGAGCTGTCCAGTCAGTTGGCGCACCACCTGATCGGCCGCGGGCTCACCGCCGAGAACGTCGTCGGCATCTCCCTGGAGCGCTCCGCCGACATGGTGATCGGGCTGCTCGGCGTGCTCCAGGCGGGCTGCGCGTTCGTGCCGCTCGATCCGCACTGGCCCGCCGAGCGCAGGGCGGTCGTCATCGACGACGCCCGGGTCGTGGTCCAGCTCAACGCGTCGGGCGAACACCCCGCGGGCGAACCCGAAGCCGTGGCCGTCGACCTCGGTGACTGGCGGTTCGGGTCCCACCCCACGGAGGGAACGGGCGTCACCGTCCCCGGCGACGCCCTGGCCTACGTGATCTTCACCTCCGGTTCCACCGGCCGGCCCAAGGGCGCGATGATCCGGCACGAGGCGATCAGCGAACGGCTGCTGTGGCAGGTCCACGAGATCCTGGGCTTCGGCCACGACGACGCGTCCCTGTTCAAGGCTCCCCTGTCCTTCGACATCTCCATCAACGAGATCTTCCTGCCGCTGGTGTCCGGTGCGCGGCTCGTGGTCCTGCGGCCCGGCGGCGAACGCGACCCCCACCACCTGCTGAGCGTGATCGCCGAGCAGCGCGTCACCTTCACCTACCTGGTGTCGTCCATGCTGGACGTGCTGCTGGAGATCGCGGGCGACTCGGGGCGGCTGGACAGCCTGCGGCACGTGTGGTGCGGCGGCGAGGTGCTGACCCCGGAGCTGTACGAACGGTTCCGCACCCGGCTCGGCATTCCCATGTACCATGGCTACGGCCCCGCCGAGACCACGATCGGGGTCTCCCACGTCATCTACCGGGGGGCGGCGGAACGCCTGTCGACGTCGATCGGCAAGGCCAACCCCAACACCCAGCTGTACGTACTGGACGACGAACTGCGCCCGGTCCCGGTCGGCGTCGGCGGCGAGCTCTACGTGGGGGGCTTCCTCCTGGGACGCGGATACGCCGGCGCGCCCGGCCTGACGGCCTCCCGGTTCGTGGCCAACCCGTTCGCCGACGACGGGTCCCGGCTCTACCGGACCGGTGACCTCGCGCGCTTCGCCCCGGACGGCTCGCTCGACTTCCTCGGCCGCGCCGACAACCAGATCAAGATCCGCGGTATGCGGCTGGAGATCGAGGACGTCGAGGTCGGTCTCGCCGAGCACCCCGCGGTACGGCACACCTGCGTCGTCGCCAAGAAGAACGCCGCGGGCGGCACCTACCTGGTCGGCTACGTGATCCCGGCCGCCGGGAACGAGGACCTGCGGGCCGACGAGGTCAAGGCCTGGGCCGGCGAGCACATGGTGGAGTACATGGTGCCCGCCCACGTCGTCGTGCTGACCCGGTTCCCGCTCACCGCCAACGGCAAGCTCGACCGGCGCGCGCTGCCGGAACCCGTGGTCGCGACGGGCTCGCTCGCGGCGCCGGCCACCGAGAACGAACGCACGGTGTGCGCGGCGGTCGCTG
The DNA here is from genome assembly GCF_019049165.1 of Streptomyces sp. AC627_RSS907. NCBI lineage: Bacteria > Bacillati > Actinomycetota > Actinomycetes > Kitasatosporales > Streptomycetaceae > Streptomyces > Streptomyces sp. AC627_RSS907. The sequence continues at coordinate 20,089 of NZ_JAGMUE010000091.1, read as the reverse complement.
CGCTGCTGCAACTGGACGAGGTCGGTGTCGACCAGGACTTCTTCCAGCTCGGTGGCGACAGCATCCTGGCGATCTCACTGCTGAGCGCGCTGCGCGACGCCGGTCTCCACGTCACCGCACGGCAGATCTTCACCCACAGCACCGTGGGAGCGCTGGCAGCGGTGGCGAGCCGGGAGGACGTCTCCACGGTGGACCACCGCGATGTCGCGACGGGCCCCGTGGCCGGGTCGCCCATCGTGCAGTGGCTCGGCGAGACCACCGACGCCATCGACGGCTTCGTGCAGTCGGTGGTGCTGAACACCCCCGCGGACCTGACCGCCGACGCCCTGGACGAGATGCTCACCGCCGTGGTCCGGCGGCACGACATGCTGCGTGCCAGGCTGGTGCGCGGCGAGCGATGGAGCTTCGACATCCCCGGCGCGGACCAGGCCGTCGCGCCGTGGCAGCAGAGCGACCGGCCGCTCGACGCGTGCGTCGCGCTCGCCACCGAAGGGCTCGACCCGGCGGGCGGCGTGATGCTGCGTGCCGTCTGGCGCCGGACGGCACGGCAACTGGTCGTGGTCGTCCACCACCTGGTGATCGACGGCGTGTCCTGGCGGGTCCTGATGGAGGACCTGGCCACGGCGTGGCGGCAGCTCGCCACGGGCGGGACGGTCGAACTCCCCCCGGTCGGCACGTCGTTCCGGCGCTGGACGCACCTGCTGGAACGCGCGGCGTTCGACGCGGACAGCACCTACTACCGGCGTCCCCTGCCGGGAGCGGACCTCCCGGTGGGCAGGCGCGCGCTGTCCGAGGCCGACACCGTCGCACGGGAGCGGGTGCGGACCGTCTCCGTCGGCCCCGAGGTCACGGCCGCGCTACTGGGCGAGACGCCCGCCAAGTTCCACGCGGGTGTCAACGACGTACTGCTGACCGCGCTGGCCGTCGCCCTCGCCCGGTGGCGCCGCGACCTGGGCCAGGACCAGACGTTCGCCCACATCGAACTCGAAGGCCACGGCCGCGAGGGACGGTTCGTCGCGGAGTCGGCCGGCTTCGAGCCGGAACTGTCGCGGACCGTCGGCTGGTTCACCACCCTGTTCCCGGTGACCGTCGACCCCGGCACGGCCCCCGACCCCACCGCACCCGACCACCTGGCCGCCGCCCTCAAGGCCGTCAAGGAAGACCTCGCCCGGGTGCCGGACAACGGCGTCTCCTACGGCGCCCTGCGCTACCTGGCACGCACCGCCTTCGACACACCCGCACCCCAGGTGCTGTTCAACTACCTGGGCCGCTTCGAGGCGGGCGCGACCGGTGACTGGCGACTGGCGGGCACCACACGCCAGTTGGGCGAGCGGCGCGACCCCCGGATGCGTCTGCCGCGCGCCCTGGAGTTCAACGCGATCGCCGAGCCCTCCCCGACCGGCGGGTACGAGCTGGCCACCACCATCTCCTGGCCCGACGGAATGTTCACCGACGAGGACATCTCGACCCTCGGCGCCTACTACCGGCAAGCCCTGACCGGGCTGGCCGCGCTCGACACGGGCGGCCACTCGCCCAGCGACTTCCCCCTGGTGCCGCTCACCCAGGCCGACGTCGACGCCCTCGACGGTCCCCGGCTGCGGGACATCCTGCCGCTGACCCCGCTGCAGGAGGGCCTGTACTTCCACTCGGTCTACGACGACGACTCCGCCGGCAGCTACGTCGAGCAGCAACTCCTCACCCTGGCGGGAGAGGTGGACGCCGACCGGCTCGCCGCCGCGGCCACCCGCCTGCTCACGCTCTACCCGAACCTGGCCGCGCGGTTCGTGGCCCTCGACGACGGCCGTGTGGTCTCCGTCCTCGACAGCGGCGCCCGGGCCCCCTTCACCACGCTGGACCGCCCCGGCGTCACCGACGACGAGATCCGCGAACACGCCGAACGGGACCGCCGCGCCGGCTTCGACCTGGCCACCGGCCCGCTGATGCGCTACACCCTCATCCGTGCGGGCTCCGGCCGCCACGTCCTGGTGCAGACCGTCCATCACATCGTCGCCGACGGCTGGTCGGTGCCGTCGATGCTCCGCGCCCTGCTGGCCGAGTACCACGCACCGGGGTCGGTGCACCCGCTCGGCGGCTTCCGCGACTACGTGGGCTGGCTCGCCGGACGCGACGCCGAGGTGAGCGACCGGGTGTGGCGCGACCAGCTCGCCGGTCTGCCCGGACCCTCACTGGTCGCCGAGGGACACGCGCCGTCCGACCGGTTCGCCGACACCGCCACGGTGCCGGGCGACGACATCGACGCGGCCGCCCGGTCGGCCGGCGTCCCGCTGAGCGTGGCCGTGCACAGCGCCTGGGCGGTCACGCTGGGCGGCATCCTGCACGGCCAGGACGTGGTGTTCGGATCGACGGTGTCCGGACGCGACGCCGACGTGCCCGGCATCGAGGACATGGTCGGTCTGTTCATCAACACCGTGCCGGTGCGCGCCCGCTGGTCCTCCAACACCACCGGGGCCGACCTGCTCGCCTCGGTCCGGGAACACCAGAGCGCGGTGCTGCCGCACCAGCACGTCTCCCTGGCGAGGATCGGCCGCCACACCGGCTTCGGCTCCCTGTTCGACACCCTGGTGGTGTTCGACGTGGCGACCGACGTGGACGGCCTGCGCAGGCCCGACGACACGCTGGTCATCACCCGCGTCGTGAACGAGGGCGCCCCGCACTACCCGTTGACGCTGGTGGTGGAGCGCACCCCCGACGGCCGTCCGCGTTTCAACCTGATCTACGACGGCGACCTGCTGCGGGAAGCGGGCGCCCGGGAGATCCTGCGCACGTTCACCCGGTCCCTCGCCGGCCTGCTCACCCGGCCGCACGTCCTGGTGGACGACCTGGCGTCCGAGCACACCCGGCGTCCCCTGCCGGTCGCGCCGACGACCCTGGGCGGCCTCTTCGCCGCCGCCGCGCGCCGCGCCCCGCACGCCACCGCCGTCACCCAGTGCGGTCTCGACGGCACCACCAGGTCACTGACGTACGGCGAACTGGCGGTAGCCGGACGAGAGTTGGCCTCGGTGCTGCGTGCGGCCGGCGTCGGGCCGGGCCGGCGGGCCGCCGTCGCCGTCCCCCGCTCCGTCGAGCAGGTCGTCGCGCTGGTCGCCGTCGTCGGCGCGGGCGGTGCCTACGTACCGCTGGACCCGGCGTACCCGGACGAACGACTGGAGTACATCCTCTCCGACGCCGCTCCGCAGGTCGTCCTCGTCGACCCCCGGCAGCGGGACCGCTTCACGCGGCTGCTGGCCCGGGCCGGCGTGCCGGCCCGCGTGCTCGTGCAGGGAGAAGAACCGCCACCGGCCGCCACCGGCCCCCGACGGGAGGCCGGCCCGCACGACCCCGCGTACGTGATCTACACCTCGGGGTCGACCGGCAGACCCAAGGGCGTGGTCGTCCCGCACTCCAGCGTGGTGACGCTGCTCGCGAACACCGGGCCGGACATGGACTTCGGGCCGCACGACGTGTGGGTCCAGTTCCACTCCTTCTCCTTCGACTTCGCGGTCTGGGAGCTGTGGGGCGCGCTGGCACACGGCGGTGAGCTGCTGGTGCCCGAGTACGGACTGACCCGTTCCCCGGTCGACTTCCACCGGCTCGTCCGCGAGCGCGGGGTGACCGTGCTCAACCAGACACCGTCGGCGTTCTACCAGTTCATCGAGGCCGACCGGCTGGCCGGCGAGCCGCTGCCCGCGCTGCGGCGGATCATCTTCGGCGGCGAGGCCCTGGACCTCGGCCGGCTGCGCGGCTGGGTCGAGCGGCACGGCACCGGTGCACCCGAGCTGGTCAACATGTACGGCATCACCGAGACCACCGTCCACGTCACCCACCGGGTGCTGACCGAGGACGACTTCGGCCCCGGTGACGGCACCGGCCCCATCGGCGGCCCCCTCCCCGGACTGGTCACCCACCTGCTCGACGACCGGCTCCGGCCGGTGCCGCCGGGCCGCGTGGGCGCCATCTACGTCGCCGGCGACCAGGTGTCGCTCGGCTACCTGGACAGGCCCGGGCTCACGGCGAGCCGGTTCGTGGCGGACCCGTTCGCGGGCGACGGCTCCCGCATGTACCACACCGGCGACCTCGCCCGGCGCACGCTCGGCGGCGAGCTGGAGTTCGTGGGCCGCGCCGACGACCAGGTGCAGCTCAAGGGTTTCCGCATCGAGCTCGGCGAGGTCGAGTCCGCGATCAGGGAACTCGACGGCGTGGTCGACGTGGCCGTCACCGTGGCGGACACCGGCGACCACCTGGTGGCGCACCTCGTGGGCCGGGCACCGGGCGACCTCGCCGCCCTCCTGTCCGCGAAGCTGCCCGCGCACATGGTGCCGAGCCGGGTGCTGCCCGCGGACGCCCTGCCGCTGACGGTCAACGGCAAACTGGACCGCAAGGTCCTGACCGAGCGGGCAGCCGGGCCCCGCGACGGGGCGCGGCCGTATCAGCCTGCCGCGTCGCCGCAGGACGCGAGCGGCCACGGCGTACCCGCGGACGGCGGCACCACCGTCGTTTCCCCACTCGCCGCCCTGGTGGACATCTTCACCGACACGCTTCCCGGCTCCGCCGCCGACGCCGACACGGACTTCTTCACCGCCGGAGGCGACAGCATCGTCGCCATCACCGTCATCAACCGCGCCAGAGCGCTCGGCCTGCCGATCACGCCCCGGGACGTGTTCCTGCTCAGGACACCACGCGCACTCGCCGGGCACCTGGAGACGAGCGCACCGCGGCCCTCGGCGCCCGCCCGGCACGAGGACGGCCCCCTGCCGCCGACGCCGATCATCCTGCGCCAACGGGAACTGGGCGGCTCACTCACCCGGTTCGCCCAGGCCAGGACGCTGACGGCACCCGAGGGCACGGACTTCGCCGACGCGGAGCGCGCCGCGCACGCCGTCGTGGCCGCGCACCCGGCCCTCCGCCTGCGGCTGCGCGTGGACCACGGGGTGTGGTCACTGCGTACCGAACCCCCCCGAGGGGTCACCGTCACCCGGACGCACGCCACCGACCCGACGGCGGTGGCCGACGAGGCCGCCGGACGGCTCGACCCCGAGTCCGGGGACGTCATCGCGTTCTCCTGGATGGAGGCGAGCCGCACCCTGGTGGTCACCGTGCACCACCTCGCCGTCGACGCGGTGTCCTGGCTGATCCTGCTGGACGACCTGGCCACCGCGATGCGCCGGGCGCCCCTGGCCCCGCCGACCACGTCCTACGCCGAGTACGCCACGGCACTGACGTCCCTGGCCACCCGTGCGACCGACGACCTGGACCACTGGATCACCACGCTCCGGGCGCCCGCGCTGCTGCCCGCGGTCGAGGGGCGGCGCGAGACGACGGTCGTGCTCGCGCCCGAGGTGAGCGACCGCGTGACGCGCACCGCCCCCTCCGCCCTCGGCGTCGGCCTCACCGAGCTGCTGTGCGGCGCGCTGCGCGCCGCCCTCACGCACGTCCAGCCCTCACCCACCGATCTCGCGGTCGACCTGGAGCGGCACGGCCGGGTCCCGGCCCTGGAGCACCACGACTACACCCGCACGGTCGGCTGGTTCACCTCCATCGCGCCCGTACGGCTCACCGCGCGGACCGACCCCGTCGCGGCGGCGCGCGACGTCGTGGAACGCCAGCCGGACGAGCATGCGCACGTCGCCTACGGCCGGCTCAGGTACCTCAACCCGCAGACGGCCCCACTGCTGGAGGCTCGCCCGCAGGTGCTGTTCAACTACCTCGGCCGGGGCGGCGAGTCCCACGCGCCGCGCCTCACCGGCGGCGATCAGGGCAGCCCGTACGCCGTCGAGCTCAACGCGTGGACCGACGCGGCCACCGGAAGCCTGCACGCGGCCTTCACCCTCGCCGACGGAGTCCCCGACGAGATCACCGAGCACTGGCGGCGCGCGCTGGAACGCGTCGCGGACGCCGCCGCGACGGCCGAGCGCACCGCACCGGTCACCCCACTCCAGCGCGGTCTGTTCTTCCAGGCGCAGATGGCCCAGGACCGGACGTCGGGGTCGGCCGGACACTACGTCGCGCAGAGCTACTTCACCTTCGACCGGCGCCTGGACACCGACGCGCTGGCCGAGGCGATGGCGTACGTGATCGCACGCCACCCGGTCGTCGGCGCCGGCTTCACCACCGACGACGACGGAAACCCGGTCCAGGTCCTCGCGGCGGGCCGACGGGTCGACGTCCGCACCGTCGAACTGGCCACGCAGGCCGAGGCCGACGCGCTGCGCGCCAGGGACCGTGACACGGGCTTCGACCCGGGCCGGCCACCACTGGTCAGACTGACCGTGGTGCGCCTGCCGGGCGAGGGCGACGGTCTGCTGCTGAGCTATCACCTGCTGCTGTGGGACGGCTGGTCGCGCGAGATCGTGCTGCGGGACCTGTTCGACGCCTACAGCGCCGTTCTCGCGGGCGAGCCGCCGGCCCCGGTCCCGGCCACGCCGAGCTTCGAGGACCACGCCCGGGCGCTCGACGCCAGGGACCCCGCCCCGTCCGAACGCTTCTGGGCCGAGCACCTGAGCGGGCTCCAGGGCCCGACGCTGCTCGCCGGACCGGCGCCCACCCTCTCGGACGACCTGCCGCGCTCGCTCGTGCACACGCTGTCCGCCGAGCGGTCGAGGCGGCTGAGGGATGCGGCCAGGGCGCACGGCGTCACCCTCAACTCGGTGCTGACCGGGGCGTTCGGCCTCCTGCTGGCCGCCCGCACGGGCCGGAGCGACGCCGTGTTCGGCGTGACCGTCTCCGGCCGGGAGGGCGAGGGGCTGGCCGGCATGGTCGGCGTGCTGCTCAACACCGTGCCCATGTGGACGCGGGCACGGCCGGACGACACGGTCCGGGAGTACCTGACCGCCGTGCAGACGGCCCGGGTCGAGGCGATGGAACACGAGCACCTCGGGCTCGGCGAGATCCAGCGGGCCGGCGGGCACGACACCCTGTTCGACAACCTGTTCGTGCTCCAGAACTTCCTGGACATGGACGCGTTCGCCGAGATGAACGCCCGGCACGGCATCACCGCGGTGCGGGCCGAGGACTCCACCCACTACCCGTTCACCTGGGTCGTCACGCCCGGCGACCGGCTCACGGTCAAGCTGGAGTACCGCGACGAGGACACCCGCAACGCCCGTCGTCTCCTGGACGACTACCTGGGCGTCCTCGACGACCTCGCCCGGTCGTCCGGACCGCTCGGCGCACTGCGGGGCCCGGGGCGGGCGCCCGAGCCCGCCGAACGCACGGACGTCGGCACGGACACGGTCGTCGACCGCTTCGACCGGGCGGCGGACCGCGACCCGCAGCGGGTGGCGCTCGTCGCCCACGGCTCGACCATGACCTTCGCCGGGCTCCGCGACCGCAGCCGCGCGGTGGCGGGTGTGCTCGCCCGGCGCGGCATCGGCCCGGAGCGGACCGTCGGCCTCGCGATCCCGCGTTCCCTCGACTCGATCGTGGCGCTCTTCGCCGTGCTGCGCGTGGGCGCCGCGTACGTGCCGCTGGAGCTGGACCACCCGGACGAGCGGATCGCCGCGATCGTCGCGGACGCCCGGCCGGACGTCATCCTCACGACGAGCGGGGTGGCGCCCCGGCTGACCGGGGACCTGATCGAACTGGACCGTCCCCTGCCCGAGGCCGAGCCGTTCGTCACGTTCGCGCCGGACGACCCTAACCGGCTGCGGCACCCCGCGTACACCATCTACACCTCCGGATCGACCGGAAAGCCCAAAGGCGTGGTGACCGAGTACGCCGGACTCACCAACATGCTGATCAACCATCAGCGCCGCATCTTCGGACCCGTGCTGGCGGAGCACGGCCACCGGGTCTTCCGGATCGCGCACACCGTGTCGTTCGCGTTCGACATGTCGTGGGAGGAGCTGCTCTGGCTCGCCGACGGCCACGAGGTGCACATCTGCGACGAGGAACTGCGCCGCGACGCGCCCCGGCTGGTCGACTACTGCCTCGAGCACGCCATCGACGTCGTCAACGTGACCCCGACCTACGCGCAGCAACTGGTGGCCGAGGGGCTGCTCGACGACCCGGCGCGGCGGCCCGCGCTGGTGCTGCTCGGCGGTGAGGCGGTCACCCCGACGCTGTGGCGGCGGCTCGCCGCGACCGAGGGGACGGTCGGGTACAACCTCTACGGACCCACCGAGTACACCATCAACACCCTCGGCGTCGGCACCTTCGAGTGCCAGGACCCGGTGGTGGGGGTGGCGATCGACAACACCGACGTGTACGTGCTGGACCCGTGGCTGCGGCCCCTGCCCGACGGGGTTCCGGGGGAGCTGTACGTGTCGGGCGTCGGTATCGCGCGGGGCTATCTCGGGCAGCCCGCCCAGACCGCGCACCGCTTCGTCGCATGCCCGTTCGGCGCACCCGGCGAGCGCATGTACCGCACCGGGGACCTGGTGGTCCGGCGGCCCGACGGGAACCTGATGTACCTGGGCCGCACCGACCAGCAGGTCAAGATCCGGGGCCACCGGGTCGAACCGGGCGAGGTCGAGGCGGCGTTCGCGGCGCACCCGGCGGTGCGGTTCGCCGCCGCGGTCGCCCAGCCCGACCCGCAGGTCGACGGGGCGCACCGGCTGGCCGCCTACCTCGTGCTGGACGGCGCCGACCTGGCGGAGGTCGCCGCCGACGTGGGCGCCGGGCTGCCGGACTTCCTGCGTCCGACGCACTACGCCCGGGTCGACCGCATCCCGCTGACGGTCAACGGCAAGGCCGACACCCGGGCGCTGCCCGAGGCCAGGCCACTGGGCGCGCTGACCACGGCGGGGGAGCGGAGCCCGCAGACCGAGACCGAGATCACGGTGTGCGAGTTCTTCGCCGAGGCCCTGGACCTGGACGACGACGAGGTGAGCGCGGTGAGCGACTTCGTGTCCCTCGGCGGACACTCCATGCTGGCGGTGCGGCTGACCGGGCTGCTCCGCCGGGAGTACGGTCCTGTGATCACGATCCGCGATCTGTTCACCCTGCGAACCCCGGAAGCGATTGCCCGCCATCTCGATGACAACTCCTGACACGCAGCGGCCCCGCCCGGGGTCCGACATCCTCCGTACGGCCCTGCGGCGCAATGTCGGCGCCATGGCCCGGGGCACCGTCCTCATGGGCCTGTACCAGGCCGGTGAGACCGCCTTCCCCATCGCGCTCGGCCTGATCGTCGAACACACGATGCGGGAGCGGAGCCTCGGCTCGCTCGGCCTGTCGATCGCCGCCCTGGCCGTGATCATCACGACCGTGTCGCTGTCGTGGCGGTTCGGGATGCGCATCCTGCAGAAGGCCAACACGACCGAGGCGCACCGCTGGCGGGTGCGGGTCGCGGCCTGCGGACTCCAGCCGGTGGCCAGGGACGTGGACCTCAAGTCCGGCGAGGTGCTGACCATCGCCACCGAGGACGCGGACCAGACCGCCGACATCATCGAGGTGGTGCCGCTGCTGGTCAGCTCGCTGGTCGCGGTGGTGGTCGCGGCGCTCGCGCTCGGCCTGGCCGACGTCCGGCTCGGACTGCTGGTGATCGTGGGCACCGTCGCGATCCTGTCGGTCCTGAGCGTGATGTCCAAACGGATCGGCTCCAGTACCCGCGAACAGCAGGCCCGGGTGGCACGGGCGGGCGCGAAGGTCGCCGACCTGATCACCGGCCTGCGCCCCCTGCACGGCTTCGGCGGCAACCACGCGGCGTTCCGGTCCTACCGCAAGGTCAGCGCGGAGGCCAAGCACCAGGCGATCACCGTTGCCAAGGTGAACGGCGCGTACGCGGGCACCGCGCTGGCCCTCAACGCGACACTCGCCGCCGCCGTGACCCTGACGGCGGGCCGGCTGGCCTTCGACGGCCGGATCAGCATCGGGGAACTCGTCATGGCCGTGGGGCTGGCGCAGTTCATCATGGAACCGCTCAAACTGTTCTCGGAGATGCCGAAGTACGTGATGACGGCGCGCGCCTCGGCCGAACGGATGGCGCTGGTGCTGGCCGCGCCACCGGTGACGACCCCCGGGGCGGAGCGGCCTCCCTCCGGCGCGGACCTGGAGGTCGACTGCGTCCGGTACGGGGCCCTGCGCAAGGTGCGGTTCCGGGTGTCCGCCGGCGAGTTCGTGGCGGTCGCCGCCTACCAGGTGCGCGCGGCGGCCGACCTCGCGTCGGTCCTGGCCCTGAACGTCCCGCCGGACGCGTACGAGGGGACGGTGCGAGTCGGCGGCCGGGACCTCGCGGACCTGTCCGTCGACGCGGTCCGCGCGCACATGCTGGTGAACCCGTACGACGGGGAGATCTTCGCGGGCACCCTCCGTTCCAACATCGACCCGTCGGGAACCAGCCGGAAGGTCGCCGAGGCCGTCGAGGCGTCCATGCTGACCGATGTCGTCGCCCTGCACCGCGAGGGACTCGACTACGCCGTCCGCGACCGCGGCGCGAACCTCTCCGGGGGCCAGCGCCAGCGGCTGTCCCTGGCCCGCGCGCTCGCCGCCGACACCGATGTCCTGGTGCTGCGCGACCCGACGACGGCCGTCGACGCCGTCACCGAACAGCTGGTCGCGCGCAACATCGCGAAGCTGCGCCGGGGCCGCACCACCGTCGTGATCACCAGCAGCCCCGCGCTCCTGGACGCCGCCGACCGTGTCCTCGTCCTGGACGAGGGTGTCGTCACCGCCGAGGACACCCACCGCAACCTCCTGGCCACCGACGCGGACTACTGCCTGGCCGTGGCCCGGTGACCTCAGGCAAGCGCCCAGGCGACGTCCCGGAGCAGGGCGTGCCGCCAGCCCGCGTGGTCGTGCCCCGACGGCGAACGCGAGACCCGAACGGCCGCACCCGAGCGTGTGGCCAGCGTCTCCACCAGGGCGCAGTGGGGCAGCATCCGTGCCTCGTGCTCCCCCACGTCGAACGCGATCCGCAGCCCGGACAGGTCGGGCCGTTCCCGCAGGCGCGCGGCGACGGCACCGCCGACCGGGCCCCCCAACGGATCGGCCGGGTCGGTGTCCGGCGTCCACCAGAACGACGCCGACTGGCAGGCCACGCGGGACACCAGGCCCGGGAACTCCAGTGCCGCGTACACCGCGCTCAGCCCGCCGAGACTCTGCCCGGCGACCACCAGTCGTTCCCGGTCGGCGGGTACGCCGGATTCCGCCACCAGCGGCAGCAGTTCGTCCCGGACCGCCTCCCACAGTTCGGGCCTGCACGCGAACTCGGCCTCCCTGTCCCTGGAGGGAAGGAAGACGAGGGTGACCGGGGGCATGTCACCACTGGCGACGGCCGAGTCGAACGCCGTCATGGCCGGGTGCAGGTAGAGCCAGTCGTCCCCGTCGAGCAGCAGGACCAGGGGACCGCCGCCGCCCGCCGGGTGGACCCGCACGGTCCGCCGCCCGTCGAGCCGTTCGCTGCTCCAGCGGATCCGGGCGCGGGGCAGGGGAAGGACGCCATCGGCACCGAGGGCGGGCCAGTGCGGCTGGGCCGGGGCGTCCGGGGTCGCGGCGATGGACCGGTCGGCGCCGGCACCGACCGGGTTGAACGGGTCGGCGTGTGCCGCGTCGCCCGTGAGGAAGCGGTAGGTCACCCGTAGCCGCGCGGGCATGCGCACCTCGGCGTACCAGCAGTCCGTGTCGCTCCACCGGCGCAGGGGGACCGGGTCCGACCAGCTCTCGAAGCCGATGCTCGCCGCTTCGGAACCCCGCCGCAGGAACAGGGTCGTCCAGCCGTCACCGTCGGGAACCGACGCGGGTGCCCCCGCGGTCGCCCAGAAGGCCTCCGTGCCCGGCACGCCGGGCACCCCGTACGCGGCGAACGGGTCTTCTCCCACCGACCTCATCAACGTCTCCTTGTGGAGCGGAAAGCGAGAAGGCTAAGCTCATGTCGATTAGGCGAGCCTAACCTAATTCCTCAGGAGGCACCGCGTATGAGCACCAACCCCTTCGACGACGCCGACGGCCGTTTCCTCGTCCTCGTCAACGACGAGGGTCAGCATTCGCTCTGGCCGTCCTTCGCGGAGGTGCCCGGGGGGTGGACGATCGTCTTCGAGGAGAACACCCGGGACGCCTGCCTGGAGTACGTCGAGGCGAACTGGACCGATCTGCGTCCCCGTTCCCTCGCCGAGTCCATGGACGCCTGACGCCTGACGCCTGACGCCCGGGCTCGGGGCGCCCGCCCGGGCGGAAGGGCACCCGTGACGCGGGCCACCCGATTGCGGCCGTACCGGGTGTTTGCCGTGGCGTCGGCGGGAAAGGGGCTCTGTGATCACCGGAGGTGACCATCCGGTGATCACCGCAAGGGAACCGGACGAGCAAGGAGGTTTCGATGTCCTCGAAGCGACGTCGTAAGAAGAAGGCCCGCCGCAAGAACGGCGCCAACCACGGGAGCCGTCCGCAGAGCTGAGGACGTTCCGGCCCACCGGGTGGGTGGCCCGCGCCACCCGCCTGTGGGCGGCGGCCCGCCGGCCACGCGGCGGCCCGGTGGCTTCCTCAGCGCTGCCACACGTCAGGTCCGCCGCCGCGCCACTCGATCAGGGGGGAGCGGACCACATCCATCTCGTCCCAGCCCTGGAGGCCGGCCTCCTGCAGGAAACGGGCGACGTCCTGCAGATCGTAGGCGCGGCCGAGGGACGCGCCGTCCACCCGCACCCGGCGACCGCCCGTCTCGTCGGGCGGGTACACGACCACGGGCGGCGCACTGACCATGACCCCAGTGTGCTGCCGGTCCCGCCGGCGCGCACGGGCACCCGCCGCCGAAGGCGCGGTCACCTCCCGCCTCCCCGCCGGCTGCCGACCCGCCGCCGGCTCCACACGAGCAGGGCGAGGAGCGCGAAGCCGGAGAGGACCAGCCCGGAGGCCGTGGCCCAGCCTCCGTAGGGCAGGCCCGGCACCACCCCCCACACCACGCCCGCGGCCAGGAGGGCGGCGGCGGTGAGAAGGGACGCGGCGAGGCGCAGTGGTGACGAGACGCTCTCCTCGGCCGCCCGCATCGCCCGTTCCCGCACCGGGCCGACGTACCGGGCGAGCGCGGGGAACTGGTCGGCGAGGACCAGGAGGCCGGCCAGTACGAGGAGCAGTCCGGGGCCGGGCAGGACCAGCAGCGCGGCACCGAGCAGCAGCAGCGCCGTGCCGGCCACCAGCGCGGCCACCCGGCCGACCGGCTTCTTTCCGTCCACTCGTCCTCCTCGGACCATTCGCCGTCCGCCGCCCGCCGTTCGCCGCGCGCCGCCCGCCGTCGGCGCGGGTACGTTTCGCGGGTACCCACGACGGCGGAGGGGGCGAGCCGGGGGGCGCGCGGGGAGCCGCCGGTCAGGGCCGGCGGGCGGGGTCGGTCAGAGCGGTCGCGGTCAGGGTGAGGTGCCGGGCCAGTACCGCGGCCGCGGTGTCGGCGTCGCGGGCCAGCGCCGCCTCCTCCAGCCGGCGGTGCTCGTCGGCACCGTCCCGGCCGGGGTCGCGGTGCGCCGCCCAGCGGCGGGTCAGCTCGCTGGCCGTCCACAGCCGGTCGAAGGACTCCAGCAGGACGGCGTTGCCGCAGCCCTCCAGCAGGGTCCGGTGGAAGACCCGATGGGCCTCGGACCACGCTTCGCTGTAGTACTTGCCCTCTTCCGGCGTGTACGCCGGGGTGCGGGCCAGCCGGTGGTGGGCCGCTCGTACGCGGGCCTCCCAGTCGACGTCGCCGCGTTCGACGGACATGCGCAGGATGACCGGCTCGATGGTGCGCCGGGCCTCGGCGATCTCCTGCCAGCGCTGGTCGGAGTAGGCGGGAACGGCGAAGCCGCGGTTGTGCAGCCGGTCGGCCAGCCCGTCGCCGACCACCCGCACCAGCGCCTCGCGCACGACGGCCAGACTCACGCCCTGTTCCTTGGCCAGGTCCTGCGGTTTGAGGGGCTCGCCAGGGGCGTAGTCACCGCGCATGATCGCGTTCCGCAGACGGGCGTAGACCTGCTCGGAAAGCATCCGCTTCCCCGGTGGAGCGGAGGAGGTGGCTGTCTCTGTCATGCGGCCAGCATAGACGGTTGGCCGGAAAATCGATTATTGCTGTTATCGTCGATGTCGGGCGTCGCGAGGTGCCCTCCAGGACCGGCCGTTGCCACGGCCACGGGCCTTGCCTCCCGGAGACAAGCGTCCCGCCACGTTGCGAAAGGAACGACGTGAACGACATGATGAGCGCCAACGACCCCTTCGCCCGCCTCCCCGAGGCGGCCACTTTCACCGTCACCAGCAAGACCGTGACCGATGGCGGCGCCTGGCCCGCCGAGCAGTTCTCCGCCGGTGTGCCCGGCGGCAAGGACATCTCCCCGCACCTGTCCTGGAGCGGTGCCCCGGAGGGCACTAGGAGCTACGCCGTCACGGTGTACGACCCGGACGCGCCGACCGGGTCCGGCTTCTGGCACTGGGCCGTGGCCGACATCCCGGCCACCGTCACCGAACTCCCCGAAGGCGCGGGCGACGACACCGGCTCGGGCCTGCCCGCGGGAGCCTTCCAGCTGCCCAACGACGCCCGCACCGCCCGCTTCATCGGCGCCGCACCGCCCGCCGGACACGGCGTGCACCGCTACTTCGTCGTGGTCCACGCCCTCGATGTCGAGTCCATCGGCGTCCCGGCCGAAGCCACTCCGGCCTTCCTCGGGTTCACCATGGCAGGACACATCCTCGGCCGTGCCGTCCTGACCGCCACCGCCGAAACCCCCGCCTGACGCGCACCGGCCTCCCGTCCGCCGAGCGGGACGGGAGGCCCACGCGCCCGGTGCCCGGCCGGGGCCGCGGCGGCCTCGCCACGCACCGTCGTATCGAAGCGGCGGCGTCGGCCGTGACGCCGCGTGCTCGTCGAGTGCCCCGGCCGCGCCGGCCGCCCCGTCCGCCGCCCTCTCGCCGGCGGCGGTCGTCCACCCCCTTCGGAAGGACCCCCGCGATGAGTCCCACCCACCTCTCCGACCGCCCCCATCCCTCCGCAGTGCCGGTGGACATGAACGCCGTTCGCGAGGTCAGTCTCGCCGTCAGTGCGGCCCACCTGTTCGTCTACCTCGTCCCCGAGACCGCGCAGGAGGCCGCCGAGCTCGGCGTGACCGAGCGCGGACCGGCGTACTTCGCGTTCCGGTCGGCCGCGATGGGGGCGGTCCCGTGGCAGGTCACGCTCGCGGCCTTCTACAACTTCAGCCCGCGCTCGGTGCGCGCCATGGCGGGGGTGTGGGAGGCCGCGCCGCCCCAGCGGTGGCAGGCCGCCCGCTTCCAGGCCGTCGGTCGTGCGCTGCGGCGCGTCGGCGTGGACCTGTCGCCCGGTCAGGTCGCCGAGGCGCGGTCGCTGATCGACCGGGTCGTCGCCGGTGCTGACTACGCCGGAAAGACGCTGGCAGCCGCGAACGCGTCGGTCGCGCTCCCGTCCGATCCCCTCGTCGCGCTGTGGCAGCAGGTCACGGTAGTGCGCGAGTGGCGCGGTGACGCGCACCTCGTCGTGCTCGCCGACCACCGCCTCGGGCCGTGCGACTGCATGGTCATGCAGACCGCGACGGGTCGCCTCCCGACGGAGGTCGCGCGTACGACCCGCCAGTGGTCCGACCAGGAGTGGGCCGCGGCGACGGCGCGTCTCGTCGCACGTGGCTGGCTCGACGCCGACGGCACCGTGACCGACGCCGGCACCACGGCGCGCGAGCGGATCGAGGCCGAGACGGACGAGCACTGCGCCGAGCTGTGGGGGCCGATCGGCGACGCGGGCGCCCGTCGCCTCGCCTCGCTCCTGACGCCGATCGGCGAAGCGTTCACCGCGGCGGGGACGTACGGGCGACTGCGCTGACCAGGGGCGCGCGCGACCGCCGGTCCACGCCGGGTCAGCCGCGCTGGGCGGGCGTGTCACCGAGTACGCGGTAGTGACGTACCGCGGTGGCTCCGCGTCGTGCCGTTTCGGGCCACAGGCGGTCCAGGACCGAGGCGGACGGCGGGAAGAGCGCGGAGGGCAGCGCCTCGCGGGCGAACCAGTGCCAGTGCACGATCTTGTCCGGCTCGGTCACCCGTGGTGTCCCCGTCGCCCGCTCCGTGACGGCCGCGGCGGTCACCCGGGTCAGCCCGTTGAAGCCGTCGACGAGGACCGCCAGGATCCGTACGGCCGTCGCGGGCACGGTCAGACCGGTCTCCTCCGCCAGCTCGCGCGCGGCAGCCGTCTCGAAGTCCTCTCCGGTGTCGACCTTGCCTCCCGGAAGTTCCCAGCGGCCGTCGTGGCCGAGGCCGAGCAGTACACGGCCGGTGGGATCGAGGACGGCGAGGCCGACGCCGGTGAGGCTGTGGGGGGCGGGGCGGGCACGTTCGGGGCGTTCGGCGCCGGGTTCACGGGAGTCCACCGGGCCATTCGACACCGTGGCGGCGGGATGGAGCCACCCCGGGTCACTCCACAGCGCATGCCGGCGCGTGGCCGGGCCCACTCGGAGACCGGGGCGTGCCGCCGCCGTGGCGCCGGACGTCCCCGCGCGCCGCCTGCCCTCAACCCCCTTGGAGAGCAAGGGGGTTCGCACTTCTTCGTGCAGCACTCTGGCTGCCGTGAGCCCACTGGGCTACCGTCGGTAACACCCTGCCGTCGCAGGTGATGACCCACGCGTCCCCCGCCCCTCCGTACACCCTCGGAAGGCAGCCCATGCAGAACACGTCAGCACCTGCCGGGATCACCCGTCGCCACGCCCTGACCGCGACGGGGGGAGTGCTCGCCGCCGCCACGCTGGCCCGGACGACGCCCGCCTTCGCCGCCGAGTCGCAGGAGGCGGACGCGATCGTCGTCGGCCACGGTCTCGCCGGGCTGGTGGCCACGGCCGAACTGGCGGCGGCCGGACGCACGGTGTTGCTCCTGGACCAGGAACCGGAGGCCAGCATGGGCGGCCAGGCGTTCTGGTCCTTCGGCGGCCTGTTCTTCGTCGACTCCCACGAACAGCGCCTGATGGGCATCAAGGACACGCGCGAACTGGCCTGGCAGGACTGGCTCGGCACGGCCGGCTTCGACCGGGGCGTCGAGGACCCCACCGGCCAGGACCACTGGGCGTACAAGTGGGCCGAGGCCTACGTGGACTTCGCCGCCGGGGAGAAGCGGTCCTGGCTGGCGGGGCTCGGCGTTCAGTGGTTCCCGATCGTCGGATGGGCCGAGCGCGGCGGCGGGCTGGCGGACGGGCACGGCAACTCGGTGCCGCGCTTCCACGTCACGTGGGGCACCGGACCGGCGGTCGTCGAGCCGTTCGAGAAGAAGGTGCGAGCCGCGCACGCCACCGGGAAGGTCACCTTCAGATTCCGGCACCGCGTCGACGGCCTGGTGACGACCGGCGGCGCCGTCACCGGCGTACGCGGCGCGATCCTGGAACCGAGCACCGCCTCACGGGGCAGGCCCAGCTCCCGTACCGTGGTGGGCGAGTTCGAACTGCGCGCCCCGGTGGTCGTCGTGACCTCCGGCGGCATCGGCGGCAACCACGACCTCGTCCGGCAGAACTGGCCCGCCCGCCTCGGGACCCCGCCCAAGTCCATGATCACGGGAGTCCCGGCCCATGTGGACGGCCGCATGCTGGCGATCACCGAACGGGCGGGCGGCCGGATCGTCAACCCGGACCGCATGTGGCACTACACCGAAGGCCTCAGGAACTACGACCCGATCTGGCCCGGCCACGGCATCCGCATCCTGCCCGGCCCGTCGTCCATGTGGTTCGACGCGACCGGCAAGCGCTTCAGTACGCCCGACATCCCCGGCTACGACACGCTGCACACCCTGAAGTCCATCACGGACACCGGCCACGACTACTCGTGGTTCGTCACCACCCAGAAGATCATCGCCAAGGAGTTCGCGCTCTCCGGATCCGAGCAGAACCCCGACCTGACCGAGAAGAACGTCTGGAAGCTGCTCTCCCGCATCTGGCAGACCCCGGAGCCGATCGAGAAGTTCAAGAAGAACGGCGTGGACTTCGTCGTCGCGACGACGCTGTCCGAACTGGTCCGGGGCATGAACAAACTCACCGGCGACAACCTGATCAAGCTGGACGACCTCGCGCGCCAGATCGACGCCCGCGACCGGGAGATCGACAACCCGTACACCAAGGACGTCCAGGTCATGGGCATTCGCAACGCGCTGGCCTACCCCGGGGACACGCTCAGTCGCACCGCCTCGGCCCACAAGATCATGGACACCGGCGCGGGCCCCCTCATCGCGGTCCGTCTCAACATCCTCACCCGCAAGACCCTCGGCGGCCTCCAGACCGACCTCTCCGGCCGCGTCCTGAACGTTTCGGGCGAACCGGTCCCGGGTCTGTACGCGGCCGGAGAGGTGGCGGGCTTCGGCGGAGGTGGTGTCCACGGATACCGGTCGCTGGAGGGCACCTTCCTCGGCGGCTGTCTGTTCTCCGGCCGTCTGACGGGCCGGGCGGCGGCTGCCGCGACCGCGACCTGACCCGGTCGCCGGTCCGGCGGCAGGCGCCGACGACCTCCCGGTACGTCAGAAGTCGTAGTCGTCGATGTTCTTGGCGTCGAAGACCGTCGGCTCACCGAGGGTGATGACGCCGTCCTTGCCGAGCTCGAACCAGCCCATGTCGTCGGCCAGGAACATCTGCCCCTCCCTGCCGGAGATCTGTCCGGAGGCGAGCGCCACCGCGGCGCGGCCGGCCAGCTCGCCGAGCTTGGCCGGGTCCCACAGCAGGAACGCCTCCACCGTGCCGTCCTCGACGTACGGACGCATGTCGTTGGGGGCGCCGAGGCCGGTCAGTTTCACCTCGCCCTTGAACTTCGACTGGGAGAGGTACTTGGCGGCCGCCTTGATGCCGTTGGTGGTGGGGGAGATGATGCCCTTCAGGTCCGGGTGCTCCGCAAGGAGCTCCTCGGCCTTCTCGTACGACTTCTGCGCCTCGTCGTCTCCGTAGACGACGTCGACGAGCCGCATGTCCTTGTAGCGCGGATCCTCGAGCTCCTTCTTGATGCTGCTGATCCAGGAGTTCTGGTTCGTGGCCGTCCGGGCGGCGGAGAGGATGGCGAACTCGCCCTTGTAGCCGAGCTGTTCGCCGAGCAGCTCGAGCTGCCGCACGGCGATGTCCTCGGCACTGGCCGGAGAGACGAAGGCGTAGCGGCACTCCGGCTTGGTGTCGGAGTCGTAGGTGACGACCTTGATGCCCGCGTCCATGGCCTGCTTGAGGGCGTCGCACAGCGCGCTCGGGTCCAGTGCGGAGATGGCGATCGCGTCGACCTTCTCCTGGGTGAGGGCGTTGATGTGGGCCACCTGGCCGGCCGTGTCGGCGCCCTGCTCCGTACCCACTTCCTTGAAGGACGAGCCGAGCTCCGTGACGGCCCGTTCGCCGCCCTTGTCGGCCACCGAGAAGTAAGGCGTGTTCACCTGCTTGGGCACGAAGCCGACGGTCAGGCCCTTCCTGGTCGGCGCGTTGGGGGAGGCCCCGCCGTTCTTCGCGCTCGTCGTGCTGTCGCCGTCCGCGGAGCCGCCCGTGTCGCCACACGCCGTGGCGAAGAGACTGAGGGAGGAGACGGCGGCGACCAGGGCGGAGGCACGGCGTGAGGGGGTTCTGTGCATGTGCTTCTTTCAGTGAGTTGATCGGCGGCGACCGACGACCCGCTCACCGGACTCGGTCGGCCCGGGCGGCCGTGCGGGCGCGCGGAGTTCGCGCGGGGTCGCCTGTAGGGGGGCTCGAAGGCGCCCGGTCAGCCGGCTTGCCGTCGACCGTCTGGGCCCGGGTGATGGCCGACCACAGGGCGGGACGGATCGAGCACGGTCACTCCTGGACGACGCGTGGGGGCAGCCTTCGGACAGTCCCTGAAAGGATTCAATGAGACTCCGGGGGACGTTAGGCAAGTGACCGGTCCGAGGTCAATGGCCTTGCGGGACCTACTTGTTGGGACTTACGGGCAGTCGGCCGGTTCAGTGCTGGGTGAGGGACTGGGGGTAGTCGGTGATGATGCCGTCGACGCCGAGTCGGGTCATGGTGCGCATGGTGCTGGGGTCGTCGACGGTCCAGACGTTGATGTCCATGCCGAGTTGGTGGATGCGGTCGACGAGGGTCTGGTCGGTGACGGTGTGCTGGGGGTTGATCTGGTCGGCCCAGGTGCTGAGCTGGAGGAGTTCGGTGTCGGTGGGGCGTTGGGCGTCGAGGATGCCGATGGGGACGTCGGGGAGGTGGGTGTGGAATTGCTGGGCGTCGTCGGTCTG
>NZ_JAGMUE010000888.1:0-619 GCF_019049165.1 Streptomyces sp. AC627_RSS907 | reverse complement strand
CGCCAGAACCGGTTGGACAACGCCATGGCGAGCAGGGGCCTGTGGCCGGCGGGCTCCCCGTGGGTCCGCCCCGCCATGCGGGCCCTACCGCGCCACGCCTTCGCCCCGGACCGGCTCTGCGCCTGGTCAGGCCACGCGTACGCGTCCGTCGATCGAACCGCGACCCCGGGCCGGTGGGCCGATCTCGTCTACGGCGGCCCGTACGACTCCACCGTCATCCAGGTGACGGACGGCTTCCCCAGCTCCAGCCTGAGCTGTGAGGCGGTGGTGGCCGACATGCTCGACTCCCTGATGCTGGAGCCCGGCCACGCCGTCCTCGAACTCGGCGCGGCGACGGGTCGCAACGCGGCGCTCATGGCACACGGCGTCGGCCCCGACGGGCGGGTCACCACCATCGAGGCCGACCCCCGACTGTCCGACCTCGCGCGGCGGAACGTGTCCGCGGCCGGCGCCCGCGTCACCGTGCTGACCGGCGACGGCACGCGGGGAGCGCCCGCGCACGGCCGCTTCCACCGGGTCATGGCCACTTACGCCGTCGACCTCGTCCCCTGGGCCTGGGTCGAGCAGACGCGACCCGGCGGCCGGATCGTGGCCCCGTGGGGACGGCTCGGCCATGTCG
>NZ_JAGMUE010000887.1:0-634 GCF_019049165.1 Streptomyces sp. AC627_RSS907 | reverse complement strand
AAGCCGCCCCGGGCCGACGCGGCCGGGAGCGGGCCCGGGGAACCCCGGGGCGGGGCGGCGGGCGCTCCTCCCAGGTGGAGCTTTCGGGCCCCTCCGTACCGATGCGTCCGGCCCCTGCGGGGGACGCGCCGCTCACCCATACGATGGGTAAGGTCCCCAGGCCCGAGGCCAGGGGCGGTCCAGTTCGAGGAGGAGACGTGACCGAGGAGCCCACTCCGGAGACCCTGGAGAGCGACAAGCCGATCAAGCAGCGTAAGAACGCGCTCTACCTGGGCGTGTCCGATGAGCTGGCCGAGAACATGCAGAGCGGCTGGGCGGACACCGAGCTGCACGACCTGCGGCCGATCCCGCAGGCTGAGCACACCGCACGGCGCCGTGCCGCGCTCTCCGCCCGCTTCCCGGGCGAGCGGCTGGTGATCCCCGCGGGCAACCTCAAGACCCGCTCGAACGACACCGAGTACAGCTTCCGCGCCTCCAGCGAGTACGCGCACCTCACCGGCGACCAGACGCAGGACGGCGTCCTCGTCCTGGAGCCGACCGGCGCCACGGGCCACACGGCCACGCTCTACCTGCTGCCGCGCTCCAACCGCGCCAACGGCGAGTTCTGGCTCGACGGCCAGGGCGAGCTGTGGGT
>NZ_JAGMUE010000886.1:0-938 GCF_019049165.1 Streptomyces sp. AC627_RSS907 | reverse complement strand
GTGCTGCGCGGCGGCGTCCAGCGCGTCGCAGTCCGGCTCCAGCGGCAGGGTCCCGGTGTGGTCCTCGAGGGACTTGTGGAAGTCGTCGAGCGCGGCGTTCTGCGTCCGGTTCAGGACGGCGTCACGGTTCAGCCAGTACGCGATGCCGGACGCCGAGACGGCGGCGACCAGGGCGACCACGGCGAACACGAGCATCAGCCGCAACCGCAGGCTCATCCACCGCAGAATTCCCGCAGCCCAGCCCCGTACCCGACTGGGCCCGTCCGTCACTGGGGGGTGTCCAGTCGGTATCCGACCCCACGCACCGTGCGGATCAGCGTCGGTGACGAGGGCACGTCCTCGACCTTCGCGCGCAGCCGCTGCACGCACGCGTCGACCAACCGCGAGTCACCGAGGTAGTCGTGCTCCCAGACCAGGCGCAGCAACTGCTGTCGGGACAGCGCCTGCCCCGGGCGGCGGCTCAGCTCCAGCAGGAGTCGCAGCTCGGTGGGGGTGAGCTGGAGATCCTCGCCGTTCTTGGTGACGGTCATCGCGGAGCGGTCGATCACCAGTGAGCCGAACGACGCCGAGTCGTTCGCCTCCCGCTCGCCGCGGCGCAGCACGGCGCGGATGCGGGCGTCGAGCACCCGCCCCTGCACGGGCTTGACCACGTAGTCGTCCGCGCCGGACTCAAGGCCCACCACGACGTCGATGTCGTCGCTCCGCGCGGTTAGCAAGATGATCGGCAACTGGTCGGTGCGCCTGATGCGGCGACACACCTCAAAGCCGTCAATACCGGGCAGCATCACATCCAACACGATCAGGTCAGGCCGCTGCTCGCGCAGCAGCTTGAGGCCGTCCTCTCCCGTGGCCGCCGTCGCCACACGGTGGCCCTGGCGGGACAGGGAGAGTTCGAGGGCCGTGCGGATGGCGTCGTCGTCCTCGATCAGCAACAGGAA
>NZ_JAGMUE010000885.1:0-889 GCF_019049165.1 Streptomyces sp. AC627_RSS907 | reverse complement strand
GCCGACGTGGGCAAGGGCTGCGCGGAGTCGCTCCGCGGCCAGGGCGCCCGTGTGATCGTCACCGAGATCGACCCCATCTGCGCCCTCCAGGCGGCCATGGACGGCTACCAGGTGGCCACGCTGGACGACGTGGTGGAGACGGCGGACATCTTCATCACCACCACCGGCAACAAGGACATCATCATGGCCAGCGACATGGCCAAGATGAAGCACCAGGCCATCGTCGGGAACATCGGCCACTTCGACAACGAGATCGACATGGCCGGCCTCGCCGCCATCCCCGGCATCGTCAAGGACGAGGTCAAGCCGCAGGTCCACACCTGGACCTTCCCGGAGGGCAAGAAGATCATCGTCCTCTCCGAGGGCCGCCTGCTGAACCTGGGCAACGCGACCGGCCACCCGTCGTTCGTCATGTCCAACTCCTTCGCGAACCAGACGATCGCCCAGATCGAGCTGTTCACGAAGCCGGAGGCGTACCCGACGGACGTCTACGTGCTGCCGAAGCACCTCGACGAGAAGGTCGCCCGCCTGCACCTGGACGCCCTCGGCGCCAAGCTGACCACGCTCCGCCCGGAGCAGGCGGCCTACATCGGCGTCCCGGTCGAGGGCCCGTACAAGCCCGACCACTACCGCTACTGATCCACCCGCCGCCGCCCCGGACCGGGCGGGCGGCGCCGCGGCGCCCCGCGCGCCACGGTCCGCACCGCCCTGACGGGGCGCGGCAACCGGTCAGCCAGCAGTAAGCACCACGCTCCCGCCACCAACGGGGGAGCATGAGGGCCTGCCCCGGCCACCTCCGGCCGGGCGGGCCCTCATTCGTCAAGGACCCCACCATGCCCCGTGGCCGCTACGCGCTCTATGACCCGCACGATCGCACCCCCCTCGGCGT
>NZ_JAGMUE010000884.1:0-758 GCF_019049165.1 Streptomyces sp. AC627_RSS907 | reverse complement strand
TTTGACGAGGCCATCGGCCTGGCTGTGGACCCGGACGCCGGCACTGCCTATGTGTCCGACCTCGCCGGCCACATCTACACCGTGCCACTGCCCCAACTCCCGGGCCAGATAGTTCAGATGCCCGGAAAGCGCCTGCTGGCCGACCTCGGCACGTACATCACAGGAATCGCCGCGATCGCCGGCTGATCCGAGCACGAGAGAAGAACAGGTACGAAATCATGGCATTCACCCTCCCCACCTCGGTCCAGGACCGGCCCGTCGCGGTGATCGGCGCGGGAACCCTGGGCCGCCGGATCGCCCTGATGTTCGCCGCCCGCGGCGGCCTGGTGCGCGTCTACGACAAGTCCGAGGCTGCCGGCGAGGCCGCACGCGAGTACGTCGGGCAGCACATCGCCGAGGTCGCCGGACGGGTCGACGGCGGAGCGCCGGGCCGCGTCGCCGTCACCGACGACCTGGCCAAGGCGCTCGCGGGCGTCTGGCTGGTGGTGGAGGCGGTGCCCGAGCGCCTCGACCTCAAGCGGGAGATCTTCGGCCAACTCGACCGCGAGGCTCCGGCGGACGCGATCCTGGCGAGCAACTCGTCCTCGTACGCCTCACGGGAGTTCATCGACCAGGTGGCGCACCCGGAGCGGGTGCTGAACATCCACTTCTACATGCCGCCGGCCCAGAACGCGGTCGACCTGATGTCCGACGGGCGGACCGACCCGAAGATCATGGAGTTTCTCAAGGCGGAACTCCCGCGCTACGGAGTCTTCCCC
>NZ_JAGMUE010000883.1:0-640 GCF_019049165.1 Streptomyces sp. AC627_RSS907 | reverse complement strand
TGCGCAACCACGAGACGGCCGTACTCAAGGTCAACGACGCCTACGGCAACCCGATCGAGCTGGCGGCCGTGGTGGTCTGGAAGGTCGAGGACACCGCGCAGGCCGTCTTCGAGGTCGACGACTTCCTGGAGTTCGTCTCCACCCAGACCGAGGCGGCCGTGCGGCACATCGCCATCGAGTACCCGTACGACGCCCACGAGGAGGGCGGCCTGTCGCTGCGCGGCAACGCCGAGGAGATCACCGAGAAGCTCGCCCTCGAACTGCACGCCCGGGTCGAGGCGGCGGGCGTACGGATCATCGAGTCCCGCTTCACGCACCTGGCGTACGCCCCCGAGATCGCCTCCGCGATGCTCCAGCGCCAGCAGGCCGGGGCCGTGGTCGCCGCGCGCCAGCACATCGTGGAGGGCGCGGTCGGCATGGTCGAGGACGCGCTGGAGCGCATCGCGGCGCGCGAGATCGTGGAGCTGGACGAGGAGCGCAAGGCCGCGATGGTCAGCAACCTGCTCGTCGTGCTGTGCGGCGACCGCTCCCCGCAGCCGGTCGTGAACACGGGCTCGCTCTACCAGTGACCGAGGAGCGCCCCCCGCGCCGGCCACGGCAGCGCAAGCAGATGCTGCTGCGGCGCGACCCCGCCGTGTAC
>NZ_JAGMUE010000882.1:12691-14339 GCF_019049165.1 Streptomyces sp. AC627_RSS907 | reverse complement strand
CCACCGCACCGAACGTCCGCACCACAAGCCGCGACCCCACCCACCCCGGATCCGCCAGCCACCCCCGCAACAAACCCAGCAGAGCCACCACACGATCCCGCGCCGCACCCCCCACCGACGCATCCACCACCAACACCTCCACAGGCGCCACCGGCAACGCATCACCCAACGCGATCACGGCGCGTGACACCTCGACGGGTGCCGCGGTCTCGTCCCGTACCCAGTCGAGGCCGAACAGCGAGCGGGATCCCGCCGTCACGGCGTCGGCGGCGCCGACCTGTTCCTCGGTGACGGGGCGGAAGGCCAGTTCGTCGATGGTGAGGACCGGCGCGCCGGAGCCGTCGAGGGCGGCCAGGCGGACCGTGCTGTCGTTCAGGCGGGTGAGGTGGACGCGGAGGGCGCGGGCGCCCACGGCGTGCAGGCGGGCGCCGTTGACGGCGAACGGCAGGCGGACCGTGTCGTCGAGCAGGCCGGTAGCGCCGATGGCGTGCAGGGCCGCGTCGAGCAGGGCGGGGTGGACGCCGAACCCGTCGGGTTCGATGCCGTCCGGCCGTACTTCGGCGATCACTTCGTCGCCGTCGCGGACGGCGCCGGTGAGGCCCTGGAAGGTGGGACCGTAGCCCAGGCCGGCGTCGGCGAGGTGTGCGTAGAGCCCGTCGAGGGGGACCGGCTCGCCGTCCGGGGAGGGCGCGGGACGTGGCGTCGGTGGGTGGGCCTCGGCGGACAGGTGGCCGGTGGCGTGGGTGGTCCAGTTCTCGGTGCCGTCGGGTTGCGCGTAGACGGTGAGGGCCCGGCGGCCCTCGTCGTCCGGGGCGGCGACCGTGACCCGGAGGCCGACTCCGCCGGTGGCGGGCAGGGCCAGGGGGGTCTGGAGCAGTAGTTCGTCGAGGACGGGGGTGCCTGCCCGGGCCCCGGCGGCCAGGGCGATGTCGGTGAGGGCGGCGCCGGGGACGACGACCGTGCCGAAGACGGTGTGGTCGGCGAGCCAGGCCGGTGACCCGGCGGTCAGTCGGCCGGTGAACAGCAGGGCATCACTGTCCGGGAGGGTGACGGCGGCGCCCAGCAGTGGGTGCTCGGCGTCGAGCAGGCCGGCGGCGGTCAGGTCACCGGCCGGGGCGGTGGCGTCGATCCACAGCCGCTGGTGCTGGAACGGGTAGGTGGGCAGGTCGAGTACGGGCGCCGGGCCGGTGCCGAACGTCGCGGCCCAGTCGACGTCCTGACCCGCGGTGAAGATCCTGGCCACCGCGGTGAGCAGGGTCTCGGCCTCGCCCCGGCCGCGGCGCAGCGTGGCGGCCGAGGTGAGCTCGGGGCGCAGCTCCCGCACCAGCGCGGTGAGGACCGCGTCGGGCCCGATCTCCAGGAGACGGTCGGCGTCGAGCGCGGCGACCGTCTCGGCGAACCGGACGGGGCGGCGGACCTGTTCGACCCAGTAGTCGGGATCGGTCCAGCGCGGCACCGCACCGGGCTCGACCGTGGAGACCACCCCCAGCCGGGGCTCGGCATACGCCAGCCCCCGCACGACCTCGGCGAACTCGGCCAGCATCGGCTCCATCAACCGGGAGTGGAAAGCATGACTGGTACGCAACCGCGACGTCTTCCAGCCCCGCTCACCCGCCAGCGACGCCGCCTGCTCGACCTCCGCCCCAGG
>NZ_JAGMUE010000882.1:10105-12681 GCF_019049165.1 Streptomyces sp. AC627_RSS907 | reverse complement strand
CGAGACGACCACCGCCTCCGGCCCGTTCACCGCCGCGACGTCCAGACCCGGGAACGCCTCCCGCACCGCCCCCTCCGACGCACCCACCGCCAGCATCGCACCACCCGCCGGCAAGGCATCCATCAACCGCCCACGCGCAGCCACCAACACCGCCGCATCGGCCAGGCTCAACACCCCGGCGGCATACGCGGCGGCGACCTCACCCACCGAGTGACCGGCCACGACCTGCGGGGTCACCCGCCAACTGCGGAGCAGGGCCAGCAGCGCGACCTCGACGGCGAAGATCGCCGGTTGTGCCCAGGCGGTCCGGTGCAGCCGTTCCTCGTCGCCCAGCGCCTCGTGCAACGGCAGACCGACGGCGGCCGCGGCCTCGTCGAAGGCCGCCGCGTACGCGGGGAACTCCGCGTACAGTTCCCGGCCCATGCCGATCCGTTGGGCGCCCTGGCCGGTGAAGACCATCGCCAGCCGTCCTTCGGTGGCGCGGCCGTCGGCGACGGGCTCCCCGGTGCCGGGGCTCAGCAGTACGGCGCGGTGGGGCAGTGTGGCCCGGCTGGTCAGCGCGTGTCCGACGGCTTCCGGTCGCAGGTCGGGCCGGTCGCGGAGTACGGACTGGACGCGGCCGACCAGTTCGGTCAGGGCGGCCGGGTCGTTCGCCGACAGGACCAGGGGCACGGGACGCGTCACCGGCGGGGGCGGTGCGTCCGCCGGGGTGGCCGGGGGTTCCTCCAGGATGACGTGGGCGTTGGTGCCGCTGATCCCGAACGAGGAGACACCGGCCCGGCGCGGACGGTCCCCCGCCGGCCAGGGCCGGGCGTCGGTGAGCAGCTCGACCCGGCCCGCCGCCCAGTCGACCTGCGGGGTCGGCTCGTCGACATGCAGGGTGCGGGGCAGCAGCCCGTACCGCATCGCCTGCACCATCTTGATGATCCCCGCCGCGCCCGCGGCCGCCTGCGTGTGCCCGAGGTTGGACTTGACCGACCCGAGCCACAACGGGCGTTCACGGGACTGTCCATAGGTGGCCAGCAGGGCCTGCGCCTCGATCGGGTCACCGAGGGTCGTCCCCGTACCGTGCGCTTCCACCGCGTCCACGTCCTGCGGGCTCAGCCGGGCGGCGGCCAGCGCGGCCCGGATGACCTGCTGTTGTGACGGCCCGTTGGGCGCGGTCAGGCCGTTGGACGCGCCGTCCTGGTTGACGGCGGTGCCCCGTACGACCGCGAGTACGCGGTGCCCGTGGCGCCGGGCGTCGGAGAGCCGTTCGACGAGGAGCATGCCGACGCCCTCGCCCCAGCCGGTGCCGTCGGCCGCCGCCGCGAACGACTTGCACCGGCCGTCGGCGGCCAGACCGCGCTGCCGCGAGAACCCGGTGAAGGTGTCCGGGGTGGCCATGACCGTCACACCGCCGGCGAGCGCCAGGTCGCACTCGCCCGACCGGAGCGCCTGCGCGGCGAGGTGCAGCGCGACCAGCGACGACGAACACGCCGTGTCGACGGTGACGGCCGGGCCCTCCAGACCGAAGGTGTAGGCGATCCGCCCGGAGGCGACACTGCCGGAGTTGCCGGTGCCGAGGAAGCCCTCGACCTCCTCGGGTACGGCGGTCAGCCGGCCCAGGTAGTCGTGGTACATGAGGCCGACGAAGACGCCGGTGCGGGAGCCGCGCAGGGCGAGGGGGTCGACGCCGGCGTGTTCCAGGGACTCCCAGGAGGATTCGAGCAGCAGGCGCTGCTGCGGGTCCATGGCCATGCCCTCGCGGGGGCTGATCCCGAACAGTCCCGGGTCGAAGTCGGCGGCGTCGTAGAGGAAGCCGCCTTCCCGGGCGTACGAGGTGCCGGGGTGGTCGGGGTCCGGGTGGTACAGCCCGTCCACGTCCCAGCCCCGGTCGGTGGGGAAGAGGCCGATGCCGTCCCGGCCCTCGGCCACCAGGTCCCACAACTCGTCGGGGCTGCTCACACCGCCGGGGTAGCGGCAGGCCATGCCCACGATCACGACGGGGTCGTCGTCCGCCGGTGCGGTGACCGTCGGTACCGGGAGCGGGGTCGGTGTCACGCCGGACAGCTCGCGGGTGAGGAACTCGGCGAGGTCGGTGGCGTTCGGGTAGTCGAAGATGAGGGTGGCGGGCAGGCGCAGTCCGGTCTCGGTGGCGAGGCGGTTGCGCAGTTCGACGGCGGTGAGCGAGTCGAAGCCCAGTTCACGGAAGGCCCGGCCGGACGGGACGGCGTCGGCGCCGGGGTAGCCGAGCACGGCGGCGGCCTGGGTCCGGACGGTGGCCAGCGCGGCCTGGACCCGCTCGGTCTCCTCCAGGGCGGCGAAGTGCCGGGTCAGGGTGGAGCCGCCGGTGTCGGTCCTGGTGACGGCGGCGCGCCGCCGGGTGGTGGCCGGGACCAGGCCGTGCAGCAGCGGGGGGATGTCCTCGGCGGCGCGGAGCGCGGCCAGGTCGAGCCGCAGTGGCACGGCGACCGGGCGGTCGGCGGCCAGCGCGGCGTCGAACAGGGCGAGTCCGGCCTCGGTGTCCAGCGCGCCGAAGCCGCTGCGGGTCAGGCGGGCACGGTCGGCATCGGACAGCCCCGACCCCATCCCCG
>NZ_JAGMUE010000882.1:0-9948 GCF_019049165.1 Streptomyces sp. AC627_RSS907 | reverse complement strand
GGCCGCCGCATAGTTCGCCTGCCCCGCATTACCGAACAGACCCGACGCCGACGAATACAACACAAAAGCACTCAACGGCTTACCCGCCGTCGCCGCCACCAGATTCCGCGCCGCATCCACCTTCGCCCGCAACACCACCTCCACCCGCTCCGGCGTCAACGACTCGAACAACCCGTCATCGATCACACCAGCCGCATGAACAACACCCGTCACCCTCACATCCCGCAACACCGCCGCCACCGCACCCGCATCAGCCACATCACACGCCACCGAACGCACCACCGCGCCCTCGACGTCGACCCGACCACCCGAACGCGACAACAACAGCAACTCCCGCACCCCATGAGCCCGCACAAGATGCCGCACGACCAGACCACCAAGCGCCCCCGACGCACCCGTGACCACCACAACCCCGTCACCGAACCCAGACACACCCGAACCCCGCAACCGCACCAGCCGCGGAACCCGCACCACCCCCTCACGCACCACCACCTGCGGCACCGCGAAAAACACGTCCTCCGCCCCATCCAGCAGATGAACCCGCCCCGGATGCTCCGCCTGAACCGACCGCACCAACCCCCACAACGCCGCACCATCCGGATCAGTGACCACCTCACCCACCGCACCGAACGTCCGCACCACAAGCCGCGACCCCACCCACCCCGGATCCGCCAGCCACCCCCGCAACAAACCCAGCAGAGCCACCACACGATCCCGCGCCGCACCCCCCACCGACGCATCCACCACCAACACCTCCACAGGCGCCACCGGCAACGCATCACCCAACGCGATCACGGTGGGGGTCCCGGTCTCCGGGGTCAGGTCCTGCGGGGTCCACTCCACGGTGAACAGGGAGCGTGCCGCTTCGGTGTTCCCGGTGGTGGTGTCGTCCTCGGTCACGGGGCGGAAGGCGAGGGCTTCGACGGTGGCCACCGGCTCGCCGACGGCGTCGATCGCGTCGACCCGTACGGTCTCGCCGGTGGGCCGGAGCCGGGCCCGCAGCATTCCGGCGCCGTCGGCGTGCACGGTGACGCCGGTGAAGGCGAAGGGGAGCCGGGTGGTGTCGTCGCCGTCCTGGCCGATACCGATGCCGTGCAGGACGGCGTCGAGCAGGGCGGGGTGGAGGGTGAACCGGTCGGGTTCGGCGGGCAGTTCCGCTTCGACGTACAGGTCGTCGCCCTGCCGCCAGGCCTCGCGCAGGCCCTGGAAGACCGGTCCGTACGTGTAGCCGGCGTCGGCCAGGCGGTCGTACAGGTCGTCGACGGGCAGGCGGGTGGCGCCGGGCGGGGGCCAGGCGAAGGTCTCGCCGGCCGGCTGGGCGGTGCTCAGGAAGCCGGTGGCGTGGGCGGTCCAGTCCTCGGTGTCCTCCGGTCGCGCGTAGACGGTGACGGGCCGGCGTGCGGTGTCGTCGGGGGCGCCGATGACGGCCTGTACGGCGACGGAGTCCGTGGCGCCGAGCGGGAGCGGCCGGCGCAGGACCAGTTCCTCGACGGTCGGGGTGCCGGCCGCGGTGCCCGCGGCGAGGGCGAGGTCGAGCAGTGCGGTGCCCGGCAGCAGGACGGTGCCCAGGACGGTGTGGTCGGCCAGCCAGGGCTGGGTGCGCAGGGTGATGCGGCCGGTGAGCACGGCGCCGTCGCCGTCGGCCAGGGGGACGGAGGCGCCGAGGAGGGGGTGCTCGGGCGTGCCCAGGCCGAGGCTCGCGGGGTCGGTGGCGGTGCCGGTGCCGGCCTGGGGCCAGTAACGCTGTCGTTGGAAGGCGTACGTAGGCAGGTCGGGCAGCGGGGTGCCGGCGCCGTCGAGGACACTCGTCCAGTCGACGTCGGTGCCCCGGGTGAACACCGTCGCCACGCCGGTGAGCAGTGTGCCGACCTCGTCCCGGTCCCGGCGCAGGGCCGGGACGGCGAGTGCGTCGGGCTCGTTGGCGGCGACCAGGGCGGTCAGTACGCCGTCCGGTCCGGCCTCCAGGAAGCGGGTGACGCCCTGGGCGGTCAGTTCGGTGAGCGCGTCGGCGAACCGGACGGGGCGGCGGACCTGTTCGACCCAGTAGTCGGGATCGGTCCAGCGCGGCACCGCACCGGGCTCGACCGTGGAGACCACCCCCAGCCGGGGCTCGGCATACGCCAGCCCCCGCACGACCTCGGCGAACTCGGCCAGCATCGGCTCCATCAACCGGGAGTGGAAAGCATGACTGGTACGCAACCGCGACGTCTTCCAGCCCCGCTCACCCGCCAACGACGCCGCCTGCTCGACCTCCGCCCCAGAACCCGAGACGACCACCGCCTCCGGCCCGTTCACCGCCGCGACGTCCAGACCCGGGAACGCCTCCCGCACCGCCCCCTCCGACGCACCCACCGCCAGCATCGCACCACCCGCCGGCAAGGCATCCATCAACCGCCCACGCGCAGCCACCAACACCGCCGCATCGGCCAGGCTCAACACCCCGGCCGCGTACGCGGCGGCGACCTCACCCACCGAGTGACCGGCCACGAAGTCGGGGGTCACGCCCCAGTGCCGCAGCAGGGCGAGCAGGGCCGTCTCGACGGCGAACAGCGCGGGCTGGGCGTAGGCGGTCCGCTCGAGGGCGTCGGGGTCGGCGAAGACGACCAGGCGCAGGGGCTGCTCGAGGTGCGGGTCGAGGTGGGCGCAGGCCTCGTCGAAGGCGGCGGCGAAGACCGGGAAGGCGGCGTAGAGCTGTTCGCCCATCGCGAGGCGTTGGGCGCCCTGGCCGGTGAAGAGGAGGGCGAGCCGGCCGTCGGCGGTCTCCCCGCCGACCACGGTGTCGCGGCGCTTGAGCGCGCGGAGCAGCTGGGCGCGGTTGGGCGCCAGGTAGACCGCCCGGTGGGTGAGCGCGGCGCGGCCGGCGGTGGTGCGGGCGAGGTCGGGGAGGCCGGCGTCGGGGTGGCGGTCGAGCCAGTCGCGGAGGCGTTCGGTCTGGGCGTCCAGGGCGGCCTCGGTGGCGGCGGAGACGACGAACGGCAGGACCGGCGGCGGTGCCGTGCGTCCGCGCGGCCGCTCGTCCTCGGCCGGCGTCGGAGGCTCTTCCAGGATGACGTGGGCGTTGGTGCCGCTGACCCCGAACGCGGACACACCTGCCCGGCGGGGCCGGGATCCGGCGGGCCAGGGGCGGGCGGCGGTGAGGAGTTCGACGGCGCCGGCGTCCCAGTCGACCTGCGGGGTGGGCTCGTCGACGTGCAGGGTGCGGGGCAGCAGCCCGTGCCGCATCGCCTGGACGATCTTGATGATGCCGGCGGCGCCGGCGGCGGACTGCGTGTGGCCGATGTTGGACTTGACCGACCCGAGCCACAGGGGCTCGGCGGAGCGGTTCTGACCGTAGGTGGCCAGCAGGGCCTGTGCTTCGATCGGGTCGCCGAGGGTGGTGCCCGTACCGTGTGCCTCGACCGCGTCGACGTCCTCGGGGGTGAGGCCGGCGTTGGCGAGGGCGGCGCGGATCACCCGTTGCTGGGAGGGACCGTTGGGCGCGGTGAGGCCGTTGGAGGCGCCGTCCTGGTTGACCGCGCTGCCCCGTACGACGGCCAGTGCCTCGCGGCCGGCCGCTCGTGCCGTGGAGAGCCGTTCGACCAGCAGCATGCCGACGCCTTCGGCCCAGCCGGTGCCGTCGGCCGCCGCCGCGAAGGCCTTGCAGCGGCCGTCGGCGGCCAGGCCGCGTTGCCGGGAGAACTCGGTGAACGTGCCCGGCGTCGCCATGATCGTGACGCCGCCGACCAGTGCCATGCCGCACTCGCCCTGGCGCAGTGCCTGTGCGGCGAGGTGCAGGGCGACCAGCGACGACGAGCAGGCCGTGTCGACGGTGACGGCGGGGCCTTCCAGGCCGAAGGTGTAGGCGATGCGGCCGGAGGCGACGCTGCCGGCGCTGCCGATGCCGAGGTAACCGCTCAGGTCCTCGGGGCTGTCCTCCAGCAGGGAGACGTATCCCTGGTGGGTGGTGCCGACGAACACGCCGACCTGCCGGCCGCGCAGCGACAGCGGGTCGAGTCCGGCCCGTTCCAACGTCTCCCACGCGGTCTCCAGCAGCAGCCGCTGCTGCGGGTCCATGGCGAGGGCCTCGCGGGGGCTGATCCCGAACAGGCCCGGGTCGAAGTCGCCGGCGTCCCGCACGAATCCGCCGTTGACGGTGTACGAGGTGCCGGACCGGTCGGCGTCCGGGTCGGGGTCGTAGAGCGCGTCGACGTCCCAGCCCCGGTCGGCGGGGAACGGGCCGATCGCGTCGGTCTCGCCGCTGACCAGGTCCCACAGTTCGTCGGGGGTGCTGACGCCGCCGGGGAAGCGGCAGGCCATCGCGGTGAGCACGATCGGGTCGTCGTCGGTGGCGGCGGCGCTCACCGGGACGGACGGCGCCGCGGCATCGGCGCCGAAGACCTCGTCATGGAGGTGGGCGGCGAGGAGCAGCGGCGTGGGGTAGTCGAAGGCGAGGGTCGCGGAGAGCCGGAGCCCGGTCTCGGCGGACAGCGCGTTGCGCAGTTCGACGGCGGTGAGCGAGTCGAAGCCGAGTTCGCGGAACGGCCGTCCGGCGGTGATCGCCTCGGCGGACGGGTAGCCGAGGACGCGTGCGGCGTGGCCCCGGACCAGGTCGACGAGCGCGCCCTCACGCTGCGCGGGCGGCAGGGCGGCCAGTCGGCCACGCCAGCCGGTGGCGTCCACCGGTGCGGTGGCGGCCGGGCGTGCCGCCTCGGGGAGGTCTTCCAGCAGCGGGCGGCGGCGGGCGGCGGCGAACGTCTCCATGAACGACGGCCAGTGGACGTCGGCGACCGTGAGCAGCGGCGCGGGTCGTCCGGCGGCACGGCGCAGGACGTCGATCGCGAGGACGGGGGGCATCGGGTTCAGACCGCGTCGGCTCAGTGCGGTGCCGGTGTCGCCCTCGGTGGCCATGCCCGCCTCGGCCCACGGTCCCCACGCCAGCGACGTACCGGCCAGGCCCCGGGCGCGGCGCCGCTGCGCGAGGGCGTCGAGTCCGGCGTTGGCGGCGGCGTAGGCACCGCCCCAGCCGCTGCCCCAGGTGGCGGCGATCGAGGAGAACAGGACGAAGGCGTCCAGTTCGGTGTCGCCGAGGAGTTCGTCCAGGTGCCGGGCGCCGGTGGTCTTGCCGGCGAGTACGGAGGCGAGGGCCGCGGTGTCGAGCTCGGCCAGGGGAGCGCTGTGCGCGATGCCGGCGGCGTGCACGACCGCGGTGAGCGGCGCCTCCGGGTCGTCGGTGGCCCGGTCGAGGAGGTCCGCCACCGCGTCGCGGTCGGCCAGGTCGGTGGCGACGACCGTGACGCGCGCTCCCGCGGCGCGGATCTCGTCGGCCAGTTCCTGGGCGCCGGGTGCGTCCGGGCCACGCCTGCCGGCCAGTACGAGGTGAGCGGCGCCCTGGGCGGCGGCCCAGCGGGCGACCCGGGCACCGAGCGCACCGGTTCCGCCGGTGACCAGGACGGTGCCGCGCGGCTGCCAGCCGTTGTCGGGAGCACCCGCCGACGGTACGTGTGCCAGTCGGCGGGCGTACAGGCCGGAGGGGCGGAGCGCGATCTGGTCCTCGGCGTCGAGGCCACCGGCGAGAACGGCGGTGAGCCGGTCCGCCGCGCCCGCGTCGAGGGTTTCGGGAAGGTCCAGCAGACCGCCCGGGCGGTCCGGGTACTCGAGTCCGATGACCCGTCCCAGGCCCCATGCCTCGGCGTGGGCCACGCTGGTGACGTGGTCGCCGGGGCCGGTGGCGACCGCTCCCCGGGTGAGGAACCAGAGGGGTGCGGTGACGGCGGCGTCCTCGGCGGCCTGGGCGAGGATGAGCGTCGCGGCGAGCGCCGCCGGGACGTCGGTTCCTCCGGCTGCCTCGTCGTGCGACGGCAGGACCGAGATGACGGCGGCTATGTCGTCCTGTTCGCGGAGGTGGTCCGCGAGGGTGGCCCGGTCGGCAGCGGGGACGGTGACGACGTGGGCGCCGGCGCGGGTGAGGATTCCGCTGATGTCGTGTGTGCCGGGTGCGACCAGAACCCAGGTGCCGGTGAGCGGCCGGACGGTGGGGGCGGGCAGCCTCGTCCAGGTCTCCTGGTAGCACCAGGAATCGGCCGTCGAGGCGGTGACCGCGCGGGGCGTCGGGCGGAGCCAGTACCGCTGGTGGGAGAAGGGATACGTGGGCAGGTCGACGGGACGCGCGCCCGTGCCCTCGAACACCGCCCGCCAGTCCACATGCTGCCCGTGCACGAACAACTCACCCAGCGCCGTCAGCAACGCCAGGGTCTCACCACGGCCCCGGCGCAACGCCGCCACAGCCGGAACATCCACCTCGGCCAGCAACCCGGCAAGCACACCATCCGGACCCAGCTCCAGCACACGATCCGCATCCCAAGCGGCCATGGCATCAGCGAACCGGACCGGCTCACGCACCTGCCGCACCCAGTACTCCGGATCCGACCACTGACCGGCAGTGACCAGGGCACCCGTCACCGTCGACACCGCCTGGACCACAGGCTCGCTGAAACGCAGCCCACGCACCACCCGAGCGAACTCCTCGAGCATCGGCTCCATCAACCGCGAATGAAACGCATGACTCGTCCGCAACCGCGACGTCTTCCAACCCCGCCCGGCCACCCGCCCGACATCCGCCGCCAGACCCGACACCACCACCGACGACGGCCCATTCACCGCCGCGATATCAAGCCCCGGAAACGCCTCCCGCACCTCCGCCTCCGACGCCCCCACCGCCCACATCACACCACCGGACGGAAGCCCCTGCATCAACCGACCCCGAGCAGCCACCAAAGCAGCAGCATCAGCCAGACTCAGCACACCCGCCGCATACGCGGCCGTGACCTCCCCCACCGAATGACCCGCCACCACATCCGGCTCCAGCCCCCACGAACGCACCAGAGCCAACAACGCCACCTCAAGCGCAAAGATCGCAGGCTGCGCCCAACCCGTCTCCTCCAACCGCGCCGCATCGAGACCACCCAGCGAAAGACCCAGCGCCCCACACACCTCGTCATAAGCCGCCGCGAACACCGGGAACACCTCATACAACTCCCGGCCCATACCCACCCGCTGCGACCCCTGCCCGGTGAACACCACCCCCAGCCGGCCCTCAGCAGCAACACCCCGCACCACCACATCACCGAGCACCACCGCACGCCGCTCCAGCACCGCACGCGACGCCAACGACACACCCACATCCAGCGCGGCCGCATCCACCCCCCGCACCCGCTCGACCAACGCCTCCAACGAACCCTCGGACCGCGCCGACACCACCCACGGCACCACCGGCAACACCACCACCGGCTCCACCGGCTCCACCGGCACCACCGGAACCGGAACAGGCGCCTCCTCCACGATCACATGCGCATTCGTCCCACTGATCCCGAACGACGACACACCCGCACGCCGCACCCGGCCACCAACACCGGCACGCCACTCCCGCGCCTCCGTCAGCAACTCCACCGAACCCGACGCCCACTCCACCCGCGACGACGGCACATCCACATGCAACGTCCGCGGCAACACCCCACGCCGCAACGCCTCCACCATCTTGATCACACCAGCCACACCCGCAGCCGCCTGGGTATGCCCGAGGTTGGACTTCACCGAACCCAGCCACAACGGGGCATCGGCGGGACGGTCCTGCCCGTAGGTGGCCAGCAGCGCCTGCGCCTCGATGGGGTCACCCAGCCGGGTCCCGGTGCCGTGCGCCTCCACCGCGTCCACATCCGCCGGGGACAGACCGGCCGACGCGAGGGCTGCCCGGATCACCCGCTGCTGCGACGGCCCGTTGGGCGCGGTCAGGCCGCTGGAGGCCCCGTCCTGGTTGACCGCGCTGCCCCGCACCACCGCCAGCACCTCGTGCCCGTGCCGTTGGGCGTCGGAGAGGCGTTCCACCAGCAGCAGGCCGACGCCCTCGCCCCATCCCGTGCCGTCCGCACCCTCCGCGAAGGACTTGCACCGGCCGTCGGCGGCCAGACCGCCCTGTCTGCTGAACTCGACGAACGTGGTCGGCGTGGCCATGACCGTCACACCACCGGCCAGCGCCAGGTCGCACTCACCGTTGCGCAGCGCCTGCGCGGCGAGGTGCAGGGCGACGAGTGACGACGAGCAGGCGGTGTCCACCGTGACCGCAGGGCCCTCCAGGCCGAACGTGTAGGACACACGGCCGGAGGCGACACTGCCCGCGTTGCCGTTTCCGAGGTAGCCGGCGACGCCGTCGGGGACGTCCAGGGGGCGGGAGCCGTAGTCGTGGTACATGATGCCGGTGAACACCCCGGTACGGGGGAACGGCACCGCGGTCGGGTCGAACCCGGCGCGTTCGAACGCCTCCCAGGTCGCTTCCAGGAGCAGCCGTTGCTGCGGGTCCATCGCCAGCGCCTCGCGCGGCGAGATACCGAACAGGTCCGGGTCGAATCCCGCGGCGTCGTGGAGGAAGCCGCCCTGGAGCGGGGCCCGCCGGTCGATTTCGCCGGTCTCGTGGTCGTAGAGTCCCTCGACGTCCCAGCCGCGGTCGGCCGGCGGGTCGCCGATGGCGTCCGAGCCGGAGGCGACCAGTCGCCACAGGTCCTCGGGGCTGCCGACCCCGCCGGGGTAGCGGCAGCTCATCGCGATGATGGCCAGGGGCTCGCTGCCGCGGTACTCCAGTTCCTCCACCCGGTTGCGGGCGGCGCGCAGGTCCGCTGCCGCGCGCTTGAGGTAGCCGAGGTACTTCTCCTCGGTCCCGACGGGTTCGCTTGCGGATGTCATGGCGGGACCGCCTTTGGATCGGGGTCGGCTCACTGGGTGCCGAGCTCGTCGAGCAGGTCGAATATCTCGTCGGCGGTCGCCGACTGGATGTCGTCGGTTCCGGCGCCGTCCGTGGGCCCGGCCCAGGCGGCGGCGAGCGTGCGCAGTCGCTGCCCGATGGCGGACCGGTGCCCGTCGTCGAACGCGCCGGCGCCCTGGAGCCGGGCTTCGAGTCCGGCGATCTCCGCGAACACGGCGTCCACCGGGCTGGTTTCGGGCGTCTCGTCCGGGCGGAGCAGTTCGCCGAGGTGCCGGGCGAGCGCGGTCGGTGACGGGTGGTCGAACAGCAGGGTCGCGGGGAGGCGCAGTCCGGTCTCGGTGTGCAGCCGGTTGCGCAGTTCCACGACGGTGAGCGAGTCGAAGCCCAGTTCGAGGAAGCCGCGGGTGGGTTCGACGTCCTTGGGTGACGCGTAACCGAGGATGCCGGCGGTGCGGGCCCGGACCAGGTCGAGCAGGAACCTGTCCCGGTCGGCCTCACCGAGCGGGGCGAGCCGGTCGGCGAGGGTCTGCGCGGGAGTGGTGTCGGCGGCCCTGCGGGGTACGGCGACCAGGCCCCGCAGCAGCTCGGGAACGCTGCCGTCGCTCGCCGTGGCCCGGACCGCGCCCAGATCCAGCGCGATCGGTACCACCAGTGGCCGCCCGGCTCCGAGAGCCGCGTCGAACGCGGCGAGTCCGTCGGCCGGCGTGAGCGCGCCGAAGCCGCTGCGGGTCAGGCGGGCACGGTCGGCATCGGACAGCCCCGACCCCATCCCCACGTCCCACAACCCCCACGCCAGCGACACCGCCGGCACACCCCGCCCCCGCAACCACACGGCATACGCATCCAGAAACGCATTGGCCGCCGCATAGTTCGCCTGCCCCGCATTACCGAACAGACCCGACGCCGACGAATACAACACAAAAGCACTCAACGGCTTACCCGCCGTCGCCGCCACCAGATTCCGCGCCGCATCCACCTTCGCCCGCAACACCACCTCCACCCGCTCCGGCGTCAACGACTCGAACAACCCGTCATCAATCACACCAGCCGCATGAACAACACCCGTCACCCTCACATCCCGCAACACCGCCGCCACCGCACCCGCATCAGCCACATCACACGCCACCGAACGCACCACCGCGCCCTCGACGTCGACCCGACCACCCGAACGCGACAACAACAGCAACTCCCGCACCCCATGAGCCCGCACAAGATGC
>NZ_JAGMUE010000881.1:0-685 GCF_019049165.1 Streptomyces sp. AC627_RSS907 | reverse complement strand
GGAGCATCCACAGGAACTGGTTCGCCGTGATGTCCCCGCCCGGCACCTTCGGCAGGTGGCCGAAGGGCGAGAGGTTCATCACCGACTGGTCCAGCTCCATCGCCGGGCCCAGCCAGCCGATGGCCACCACGAACCCGACCACGCCCCAGGTGACGGACGTGAACTTGGGCAGCACACCGAACAGGAACACCGCGATCGAGGTGATCACCCACACCGCCGGGGCCTGCAACAGCGTGGCGCCGAGCACGCGCGGCACCTGCCCGCCGAGGTCGCCGGAGGCCGCCCCGTACGCGATGCCGAGCGCGAGGCCGCCCGCCGCCAGGATGACGACCGGGCCGAGCAGGGCGACGACCAGGTGGCTGGCCGCCCACTGCACGCGGCTGACCGCGTTCGACAGCAGCGGCTCCGCGCGCTGGTCGGTCTCCTCGCCGCGCAGCCGCAGCACGGCGCTGGCCGTGTGGATCGTGACGACCAGGCCCAGGATGCCGACCATCGAGGCGAGGAAGGCGTCCGTGAGCCCCTCCTGGCCGCCCATCCGCAGGAACGTGTCGCGGGTGCTCTCGCTGTCGCCGAGGAAGTCGTCGGCGCCGTCGGCGATGCCGCCGAACACCGCCCCTGCGAAGGCCAGGCCGGCCATCCACGCCAGCAGCGTGCCGCGCTGGAGCCGCCAGGCGAGCCCGTAGAC
>NZ_JAGMUE010000880.1:0-676 GCF_019049165.1 Streptomyces sp. AC627_RSS907 | reverse complement strand
ACCTCGCCCCAGGTCAACGCCGTGACGTACGAGGGCACGGTGGCGCTGAGCAACTGCTCGGGCTCGATCGTGAAGTTGCCCAACTCCACCGACCAGGACCCCGCCCTGGTGCTGACCAACGGCCACTGTCTGGAGGGCGGCATGCCGGGCGCCGGCCAGGTGCTCGTGGACCAGCCGTCCAGCCGGAGCTTCACGCTGCTGAACGCCAACGCGGGCAACGCGGGCACGGTGCGGGCCACCAAGCTCGCGTACGGCACGATGACCGACACGGACGCCGCGCTCTACCAGGTCAACGCGACGTACGCGCAGATCAAGCAGCGCTACAACGTCAACGCGCTGGCCCTGTCCGCTGAGCGGCCCACCTCCGGCGCCGGCATCAAGGTGGTCTCCGGCTACTGGAAGCGCACCTACACCTGCAACGCCAACGGCTTCGTCAACCAGTTGCGGGAGGGGCCCTACACCTGGAAGGACTCGGTTCGCTACACCTCGCCCTGCAACGTCATCGGCGGCACCTCCGGCTCGCCGGTCATCGACACCGCCAGCGGCAAGGTCGTGGCCGTCAACAACACCATCAACGAGTCCGGCCAGCGCTGCACGATGAACAACCCGTGCGAGGTGGACCAGAACGGCCAGGTCACCGTCCGCCGCGGGATCGGCGACGCGCAGCAGACGTACC
>NZ_JAGMUE010000879.1:0-538 GCF_019049165.1 Streptomyces sp. AC627_RSS907 | reverse complement strand
CGCGATATCAAGCCCCGGAAACGCCTCCCGCACCTCCGCCTCCGACGCCCCCACCGCCCACATCACACCACCGGACGGAAGCCCCTGCATCAACCGACCCCGAGCAGCCACCAAAGCAGCAGCATCAGCCAGACTCAGCACACCCGCCGCATACGCGGCCGTGACCTCCCCCACCGAATGCCCCGCCACCACATCCGGCTCCAGCCCCCACGAACGCACCAGAGCCAACAACGCCACCTCAAGCGCAAAGATCGCAGGCTGCGCCCAACCCGTCTCCTCCAACCGCGCCGCACCCAGACCACCCAGCGAAAGACCCAGCGCCCCACACACCTCGTCATAAGCCGCCGCGAACACCGGAAACACCTCATACAACTCCCGGCCCATACCCACCCGCTGCGACCCCTGCCCGGTGAACACCACCCCCAGCCGGCCCTCAGCAGCAACACCCCGCACCACCACATCACCGAGCACCACCGCACGCCGCTCCAGCACCGCACGCGACGCCAACGACACACCCACATCCAGCGCGGCCGCATCC
>NZ_JAGMUE010000090.1:0-24134 GCF_019049165.1 Streptomyces sp. AC627_RSS907 | reverse complement strand
CACCCGGCCAGGGCCAGGGCGGCCACGACGACTACGAGGGCTACGGCCGCCACCGCGCCGACCAGCTCCCCACCGCACGCCCCACCTACCCACAGGAGTACCAGCGCCCCGAGCCCGGCTCCTGGCCCCGCCCGGCGCAGCAGGACGACTACGGCTGGCAGCAGCAGCGCCTCGGCTTCCCCGAACGCGACCCCTACGCCTCCCCGCCCCAGGAGTCGTACGGCCCGCCCACCCAGGACGCGTACCCGCAGGACTACCGGCCGCAGTCACCGGAGCGCCCGCCGTACGACCCCCAGCGCGGCGACTACGACCAGACCCGCAACGACTACGACCAGCCACGCGGCGACTACGACCAGCGCGCTCCCCGTCGTGACCTGCCCGAGCCGCCCGCCGGGTCCGGACACGTCCACCGCGGGGGCCCCGTCGGCCCCGGGCCCGCCACCGGCGCACCCGGCCCCCTGGCCGCCCAGCCCGCACCGGCCCCCGGCCCCGGCGAACCGACCGCACGCCTGAACCCGAAGTACCTCTTCGACACCTTCGTCATCGGCGCCTCCAACCGCTTCGCCCACGCGGCGGCCGTCGCCGTCGCCGAAGCACCCGCCAAGGCCTACAACCCGCTCTTCATCTACGGGGAGTCCGGACTCGGCAAGACGCACCTCCTGCACGCCATCGGGCACTACGCCCGCAGCCTCTACCCCGGCACACGCGTGCGGTACGTGAGCTCGGAGGAGTTCACCAACGAGTTCATCAACTCCATCCGCGACGGCAAGGGCGACAGCTTCCGCAAGCGCTACCGCGAGATGGACATCCTGCTCGTCGACGACATCCAGTTCCTGGCGGACAAGGAGTCGACGCAGGAGGAGTTCTTCCACACCTTCAACACCCTCCACAACGCCAACAAGCAGATCGTCCTCTCGTCCGACCGGCCGCCCAAGCAGCTGGTCACCCTGGAGGACCGGCTGCGGAACCGTTTCGAGTGGGGCCTGATCACCGACGTCCAGCCCCCCGAGCTGGAGACCCGCATCGCCATCCTGCGCAAGAAGGCCGTGCAGGAGCAGCTCAACGCCCCGCCGGAGGTCCTGGAGTTCATCGCCTCCCGCATCTCGCGCAACATCCGCGAGCTGGAGGGCGCCCTGATCCGGGTGACGGCGTTCGCGTCCCTCAACCGGCAGCCGGTCGACCTGGGCCTGACGGAAGTCGTCCTGAAGGACCTGATCCCCGGCGGGGAGGACTCGACGCCGGAGATCACCTCGACGGCCATCATGGGCGCGACCGCCGACTACTTCGGTCTCACGGTCGAGGACCTGTGCGGCAGCTCGCGCGGCCGGCAGCTCGTGACGGCCCGGCAGATCGCGATGTACCTCTGCCGCGAACTGACGGACCTCTCCCTGCCCAAGATCGGCGCCCTGTTCGGCGGCCGGGACCACACCACGGTGATGCACGCCGACCGCAAGATCCGCAACCTGATGGCCGAGCGGCGCTCCATCTACAATCAGGTGACCGAGCTGACCAACCGCATCAAGAACGGCTGACGACCGCCGACAGCCACCGGAAGAGGCGCCCCGGAGTGACCCGGGGCGCCTCTTCCGTCCCCTGGGCGACCCGGAGCACCCCCTTCCGCCCCTTGGCGGCGTCTCCCCGCGTCCCCGGCGGCATCTCCCTGCGTCCCCGGCGGCGTCTCCCCCCATGCCCTGCGCGGGCTCCGCCGCGCCCTGACGTGGGCTCCACCGCATTCTGGTGTGGCCTGCTCCGCATGCCCTGACGGGCGCTCCTGCGCACCCCGGCGGCGTCTCGGTCCGCACTGCGGTGCGGGCCCCGCCCTGCCCCGGAGAGCCGCCCCTTCGCGCCCGACGGGCGTCCCAGTCCCTCTCCGAACGCGGTCTCCTCCGTGCCCGGCACGGTCTCTTCCGAGCCCCCGGCACGGTCCCCTCCGTGTTCTGACGCCCCCCGGCCGGTTCTCCAGCCGCCCCGGCCCGGTCACCCGCTGTTCGAATACCTGCCGGGTTACGGCCACCGTCCACAGATTCGGTGACTTTTTTC
This sequence comes from Streptomyces sp. AC627_RSS907, assembly GCF_019049165.1. Classification (NCBI taxonomy): domain Bacteria; kingdom Bacillati; phylum Actinomycetota; class Actinomycetes; order Kitasatosporales; family Streptomycetaceae; genus Streptomyces; species Streptomyces sp. AC627_RSS907. The sequence continues at coordinate 22,094 of NZ_JAGMUE010000090.1, read as the reverse complement.
CTTCCACACCTTGGGGACTGGGAAGTTGTCCCGATCTTGTCCACAGGCCAGAGTGATGAGGAACCATCAAGGCAGGTCAGACCCTTGTGGATTCGTGGACGAACGATCTCCACAGGCTGTGGATAACCAGTTGGTCCACAAGCTGCGCACACGGTTGTCCACGGGCAACCCACAGGCTGGGGCCAGTTGTCCCCAGCGATCCCCAGCTTCTCCACATGCCTGTCCACTGTTCGGCAACCCGACGTGCCCTCTCACCGCCCCGAGTGAAAGGCGTCACACCGGGGTGCCTGGTTGGCCTGTGGGAAAGGTGGGTAAACCTGGGGACGGCTCTGGGGAGAAGTCGCCTCTCCCTGTGCACGGAGTGTGCAGAACTTTCTGTTCTCCACAGACGGCCCGGGTTGTCCACCGGCTCCGCCCACAGGCCCCGTGGACAAAATTCATGGTCTGACCTGCGCAAACGCGGTTATCCACGGTATCCACAGGCCCTACTACTACTCCCGACTAGAGAGAGTGCGGAATTCGTTTCGAAGCGGGCCCTGTGCACAACTCGCCCTCTCGGCCCCGACCGTCCCTCGTCGCGACTTGACCCCGAGCGGCACCTACTGTCAGTGGGGTGCGTCAGACTGGACCCCGGCGCCCCGCCCGTCACAGCGGCCGAGGGCACCGAGTCAGACGACGAAGGCGAAGCAGGGCGAGAAGCGCCGGCAACAGCAGGAGGCGGCTTACGGTGAAGATCCGGGTGGAACGCGACGTACTCGCGGAGGCAGTGGCCTGGGCGGCGCGCAGCCTCCCGGCCCGTCCGCCGGCGCCGGTCCTCGCGGGCCTGCTGCTGAAGGCCGAGGAGGGGCAGCTGAGCCTGTCCAGCTTCGACTACGAGGTGTCCGCGCGGGTGTCGGTGGAGGCCGAGGTCGAGGAGGAGGGCACGGTCCTCGTCTCCGGCCGTCTGCTCGCCGACATCTCCCGCGCGCTTCCCAACAGGCCGGTGGAGATTTCCACAGACGGTGTACGGGCGACGGTGGTCTGCGGCTCCTCGCGGTTCACCCTCCACACCCTGCCGGTGGAGGAGTACCCGGCCCTGCCGCAGATGCCGGAGGCGACGGGCACGGTCCCGGGCGAGGTCTTCGCCGCGGCCGTGCAGCAGGTCGCCATCGCCGCGGGCCGTGACGACACGCTGCCCGTCCTCACCGGTGTGCGCATCGAGATCGAGGGCGACTCGGTGACGCTGGCCTCCACCGACCGCTACCGCTTCGCGGTCCGCGAGTTCCTGTGGAAGCCGGAGAACCCGGAGGTCTCCGCGGTCGCCCTGGTGCCCGCCAAGACGCTCCAGGACACGGCCAAGGCGCTGACCAGCGGCGACCAGGTGATCCTGGCGCTGTCCGGCTCCGGCGCGGGAGAGGGCCTGATCGGCTTCGAGGGCGCGGGCCGCCGGACGACGACGCGTCTGCTGGAGGGTGACCTCCCGAAGTACAAGACGCTCTTCCCGACGGAGTTCAACAGCGTCGCCGTGATCGAGACCGCCCCCTTCGTGGAGGCCGTCAAGCGCGTGGCCCTGGTGGCCGAGCGGAACACTCCGGTGCGGCTGAGCTTCGAGCAGGGTGTGCTGATCCTGGAGGCCGGTTCCAGCGACGACGCACAGGCTGTGGAAAGGGTGGACGCGCAGTTGGAGGGCGACGACATCTCGATCGCCTTCAACCCGACGTTCCTGCTGGACGGCCTGAGCGCGATCGACTCGCCGGTGGCCCAGCTGTCCTTCACGACCTCCACGAAGCCCGCGCTGCTCAGTGGCAGGCCGGCGCTGGACGCGGAGGCGGACGAGGCCTACAAGTACCTGATCATGCCGGTGCGGCTGAGCGGCTGATCCCTCCAGCCGTCGGCTCCGTCGTCGGTTGTCCACAGGGTGAGGACAAACACGCAGGTGAGGGCGTACGTCTGAGCGCGTATGCCCACAGCTGTGCATGGGCGTCCGGGTTTAGGCTCGGCACGGGTACGAAAGTGCCGCGGCACGCATCCGGCGGGTTCGGAGGTGCCGTCCCGCCACCTCGCACACCTAAGGAACGCAACTGATGGAGCTCGGTCTCGTCGGCCTCGGCAAGATGGGCGGCAACATGCGCGAGCGGATCCGCCGCGCGGGCCACACCGTCGTCGGATACGACCGCAATCCGGACCTCGCCGATGTCCACAGCCTGGAAGAGCTTGTGGGCAAGCTCAGCGCCCCGCGCGTGGTCTGGGTCATGGTCCCGGCCGGTGAGGCCACCCAGGCCACCGTCGACCGGCTCGGCGAGCTGCTGGAGCCCGGTGACGTCGTCGTGGACGGTGGGAACTCCCGCTGGACGGACGACGAGAAGCACGCCGAGGAGCTGGGTGCCAAGGGCATAGGTTTCGTCGACTGCGGCGTCTCCGGTGGCGTGTGGGGCCTGGAGAACGGCTATGCGCTGATGTACGGCGGTGACGGGGAGAACGTCGCCAGGGTGCAGCCGGTCTTCGACGCCCTGAAGCCGGAGGGCGACTTCGGTGCCGTGCACGCCGGCAAGGTGGGCGCGGGCCACTTCGCGAAGATGGTCCACAACGGCATCGAGTACGCCATGATGCAGGCCTACGCCGAGGGCTGGGAGCTGCTGGAGAAGGTCGACTCCGTCGAGAACGTCCGCGAGGTCTTCCGGTCCTGGCAGGAGGGCACGGTCATCCGGTCCTGGCTGCTGGACCTGGCGGTCAACGCGCTCGACGAGGACGAGCACCTGGACGAGCTGCGGGGCTACGCACAGGACTCCGGTGAGGGACGCTGGACTGTGGAGGCCGCGATCGACAACGCGGTGCCGCTGCCGGCGATCACGGCGTCGCTGTTCGCGCGTTTCGCGTCCCGGCAGGACGATTCGCCGCAGATGAAGATGATCGCCGCGCTGCGCAATCAGTTCGGCGGCCACGCGGTCGAGAAGAAGTAAGCAACACCCGAAGGTTGGGGAGGTCGGCGAACGACCATGCACGTCACGCATCTGTCGCTGGCCGACTTCCGCTCGTACGCCCGGGTCGAGGTCCCGCTGGACCCGGGCGTCACCGCCTTCGTCGGCCCGAACGGGCAGGGGAAGACGAATCTCGTCGAGGCGGTCGGTTACCTGGCCACCCTCGGCAGCCACCGGGTCTCCTCCGACGCGCCCCTGGTCCGCGTGGGAGCCGAGCGTGCGGTGATCCGGGCGCAGGTCAGGCAGGGGGAGCGGCAGCAGCTGGTTGAGCTGGAACTGAACCCGGGGCGTGCCAACCGTGCTCGCATCAACAGGTCCTCGCAGGTCAGGCCGCGTGATGTGCTGGGCATCGTGCGGACCGTCCTGTTCGCGCCCGAGGATCTCGCGCTGGTCAAGGGTGACCCCGGTGAGCGGCGCCGCTTCCTGGACGAGCTGATCACCGCGCGTTCGCCGCGCATGGCGGGGGTGCGGTCCGACTACGACCGGGTGCTCCGGCAGCGCAACACGTTGCTGAAGTCGGCCGCGCTCGCCCGTCGGCACGGTGGTCGCACGATGGACCTGTCGACGCTGGACGTGTGGGACCAGCACCTGGCGCGTGCGGGTGCCGAGCTGCTCGCCCAGCGGCTGGATCTGATCGCGGCGGTGCAGCCGCTGGCTGACAAGGCGTACGAGCAGCTGGCGCCGGGCGGTGGCCCGGTCGCTCTGGAGTACAAGGCGTCGGCGCCCGGTGAGGCGCACACGCGTGAGGACCTCTTCGAGCAGTTGATGGCCGCGCTCGTCGAGGCGCGCAAGCAGGAGATCGAGCGGGGCGTCACTCTGGTGGGTCCGCACCGGGACGACGTGCTGCTCAAACTCGGTCAGCTGCCCGCCAAGGGTTACGCCTCGCACGGTGAGTCGTGGTCCTACGCGCTCGCGTTGCGGCTGGCGTCGTACGACCTGCTCAGGGCGGAGGGCAACGAGCCCGTGCTCGTCCTGGACGACGTCTTCGCCGAGCTGGACGCGCGGCGGCGGGAGCGGCTGGCCGAGCTGGTGGCTCCCGGCGAGCAGGTGCTGGTGACGGCCGCGGTCGACGACGACGTGCCGCACGTGCTGGCGGGGGCGCGGTTCGCGGTGGCGGAGGGGACGGTGGAGCGCGTATGAGCGTGGACGGTCCCGTCCCCGAGAGGCCTTCCGGCGAGCAGGGCCGGGCGGGCCGGGGCGGTGAGGCGCCCGAGCCGTCCGGTGTCGATCTCGCGCGGGTGGCGCTCAGGGCGGCGCGGGAGGCGGCACGCGCGCGTGGGGACGCGGTGCAGCAGAGGAAGCAGGCGCGGCGGGGTGGTCTGCGTTCGGGTGCGCGTGCCGATGGCCGTGATCCCATGGCGCTCGGTTCGGCGATCAACCGGCTGATCACGGAGCGGGGCTGGGAGACGCCGGCCGCGGTGGGCGGGGTGATGGGGCGCTGGCCGCAGATCGTCGGTGAGGACGTGGCCAAGCACTGTGTGCCGGAGCGCTACGACGAGGACGAGCGGGTGCTGGTGGTGCGCTGTGACTCGACGGCCTGGGCGACGAATCTGCGGTTGCTGGCGCCGACGTTGGTGGCGCGGCTCAACGAGGATCTCGGGCACGGGTCGGTGCGGGTGATCAAGGTGCAGGGGCCGGGGGGTGCGGGTGGTCCCGGCCGTCGTTACGGGCCGTTGCGCGCTCCCGGCAGCCGGGGTCCGGGCGACACCTACGGGTGATCTGCCACCTCGTCGGCGATGGGTGATGTACCTCACATGTGTGGGTGTCAAGGGGTGGTGTGAGCCGTTGACGCCCACTTCGTCGTACAACCGCACACGGTTGCGAATCGGCTTCCGACTCCCAAGTAGCCAAGGGTTGGCGCCCCGAAGCGCTGAGTGCCGTCGTGAGCCTCTTGGGGCCCCCATCCGCATATCGGGAGTCGGGCGAGCCTGGTTCAGGGCGGCACATGCGGACTCAGGTACCGGCAAACCCCCATCAGTGTCAGTGCTACCGGTAGAATGGAAGACAATCCCGCCCCGATCGTGGGGACCGTCCGGGACTAGCTGAGCAACGCTGATCAAGGCTTACCAACGCAACATGCCGCAGCCGCTCCGGCAACCCGCCGACGAGCCCGGCTCGTGCTGTGCCAGAAAGGGCGCTTCGTGGCCGATTCCGGCAACCCCAACGAGAACAACCCGTCCACCGACACCGGCGTGAACGACGCGGTGGGCACCTCGTCCGGCGAGGTGCCCGCTTCGTACGACGCCAGTGCCATCACCGTCCTCGAGGGTCTGGACGCGGTCCGCAAGCGACCCGGTATGTACATCGGCTCGACCGGTGAACGCGGTCTGCACCACCTGGTGCAGGAGGTCGTGGACAACTCCGTCGACGAGGCGCTGGCGGGCCACGCGGACACGATCGACGTCACGATCCTCGCGGACGGCGGTGTCCGGGTCGTCGACAACGGCCGTGGCATTCCGGTGGGTATCGTCCCCTCCGAGGGCAAGCCCGCCGTCGAGGTCGTGCTGACCGTGCTGCACGCGGGCGGCAAGTTCGGTGGCGGCGGCTACGCGGTCTCGGGTGGTCTGCACGGCGTGGGTGTCTCCGTCGTCAACGCCCTTTCCACGAGGGTCGCCGTCGAGGTCAGGACCGACGGCTACCGCTGGACGCAGGACTACAAGCTGGGCGTCCCCACGGCGCCGCTCGCCCGGCACGAGGCCACCGAGGAGACCGGTACGTCGGTCACCTTCTGGGCCGACGGTGACATCTTCGAGACCACCGACTACTCCTTCGAGACGCTCTCGCGGCGTTTCCAGGAGATGGCCTTCCTCAACAAGGGCCTGAAGATCAACCTCACCGACGAGCGGGAGTCGGCGAAGGCCACCGCCGGCGCGGACGAGGCGGGCGAGGACGAGAAGCACGAGGTCAAGGCCGTCTCGTACCACTACGAGGGCGGCATCGTCGACTTCGTGAAGTACCTCAACTCCCGCAAGGGAGACCTGGTGCACCCCACGGTGATCGACCTGGAGGCCGAGGACAAGGACAAGAGCCTGTCCCTCGAGATCGCCATGCAGTGGAACGGCGGCTACACGGAGGGCGTGTACTCGTTCGCCAACATCATCCACACGCACGAGGGCGGTACGCACGAGGAGGGCTTCCGCGCGGCGCTCACCTCGCTGATCAACAAGTACGCGCGCGACAAGAAGCTGCTGCGGGAGAAGGACGACAACCTCACGGGCGACGACATCCGCGAGGGTCTGACCGCCATCATCTCGGTGAAGCTGAGCGAGCCCCAGTTCGAGGGACAGACCAAGACGAAGCTGGGCAACACCGAGGTGAAGACCTTCGTCCAGAAGGTCGTCTACGAGCACCTGACCGACTGGCTCGACCGCAACCCGAACGAGGCGGCGGACATCATCCGCAAGGGCATCCAGGCGGCCACCGCGCGTGTGGCGGCCCGCAAGGCCCGTGACCTGACCCGTCGTAAGGGACTCCTGGAGTCGGCGTCGCTGCCGGGCAAGCTGTCCGACTGCCAGTCGAACGACCCCACCAAGTGCGAGATCTTCATCGTCGAGGGTGACTCCGCCGGCGGCTCGGCCAAGTCCGGCCGCAATCCGCAGTACCAGGCGATCCTCCCGATCCGCGGCAAGATCCTCAACGTCGAGAAGGCGCGTATCGACCGGATCCTGCAGAACCAGGAGATCCAGGCGATGATCTCCGCGTTCGGCACGGGGGTGCACGAGGACTTCGACATCGAGAAGCTCCGCTACCACAAGATCATTCTGATGGCGGACGCCGACGTCGACGGTCAGCACATCAACACCCTGCTGCTGACCTTCCTGTTCCGCTTCATGCGGCCGCTGGTCGAGGCCGGGCACGTGTACCTGTCCCGTCCGCCGCTCTACAAGATCAAGTGGGGCCGCGACGACTTCGAGTACGCGTACTCCGACCGCGAGCGCGACGCGCTGATCGAGCTGGGCCGGAACGCGGGCAAGCGCATCCGTGAGGACTCCGTGCAGCGCTTCAAGGGTCTCGGTGAGATGAACGCCGAGGAGCTGCGCATCACGACCATGGACCAGGAGCACCGGGTGCTCGGCCAGGTCACCCTCGACGACGCCGCGCAGGCCGACGACCTGTTCTCGGTGCTGATGGGCGAGGACGTCGAGGCCCGGCGCGCGTTCATCCAGCGCAACGCCAAGGACGTCCGCTTCCTCGACATCTGAGTCGGTCTCAGCTGACCGCACCAGGAAGGACCTTCACCAGCAATGACCGACGAGAACACCCCTGTGACGACGCCCGAGGGCGACGCCCTGGCCATGCGTGTCGAGCCCGTGGGGCTCGAGACGGAGATGCAGCGCTCGTACCTCGACTACGCGATGTCCGTCATCGTCTCGCGTGCGCTGCCCGACGTCCGTGACGGCCTCAAGCCCGTCCACCGCCGTGTGCTGTACGCGATGTACGACGGCGGGTACCGGCCCGAGCGCGGTTTCTACAAGTGTGCCCGCGTCGTCGGCGACGTCATGGGCAACTACCACCCCCACGGCGACTCCTCCATCTACGACGCCCTGGTCCGCCTCGCCCAGCCCTGGTCGATGCGCATGCCGCTCGTCGACTCCAACGGCAACTTCGGCTCGCCGGGCAACGACCCGGCGGCGGCCATGCGGTACACCGAGTGCAAGATGGCACCGCTGTCGATGGAGATGGTCCGCGACATCGACGAGGAGACCGTCGACTTCACGGACAACTACGACGGCCGCTCCCAGGAGCCGACCGTCCTGCCGGCCCGCTTCCCGAACCTGCTGATCAACGGTTCGGCCGGTATCGCGGTCGGCATGGCGACCAACATCCCGCCGCACAACCTGCGCGAGGTCGCGGCCGGCGCCCAGTGGTACCTGGAGAACTACGAGTGCTCGCACGAGGAGCTGCTCGACGCGCTCATCGAGCGCATCAAGGGCCCCGACTTCCCGACCGGTGCGCTGGTGGTGGGCCGCAGGGGCATCGAGGAGGCCTACCGCACCGGGCGCGGCTCGATCACCATGCGCGCGGTCGTCGAGGTCGAGGAGATCCAGAACCGCCAGTGCCTGGTGGTCACGGAGCTGCCGTACCAGACCAACCCCGACAACCTCGCGCAGAAGATCGCCGACCTGGTGAAGGACGGCAAGATCGGCGGCATCGCCGACGTCCGCGACGAGACGTCGTCGCGTACCGGTCAGCGCCTGGTCATCGTGCTCAAGCGGGACGCGGTCGCCAAGGTCGTGCTGAACAACCTCTACAAGCACACCGACCTGCAGACCAACTTCGGCGCCAACATGCTGGCCCTGGTCGACGGCGTGCCGCGCACCCTGTCCCTGGACGCGTTCATCCGCCACTGGGTGAACCACCAGATCGAGGTCATCGTCCGGCGGACGAAGTTCCGGCTGCGCAAGGCCGAGGAGCGGGCGCACATCCTGCGGGGCCTGCTCAAGGCCCTGGACGCCATCGACGAGGTCATCGCGCTGATCCGGCGCAGTGACACCGTGGAGATCGCGCGCGGGGGCCTGATGGACCTCCTGGAGATCGACGAGATCCAGGCCAACGCGATCCTGGAGATGCAGCTGCGCCGCCTGGCGGCTCTGGAGCGGCAGAAGATCGTGCAGGAGCACGACGAACTCCAGGCGAAGATCAACGAGTACAACGAGATCCTCGCCTCGCCGGTCCGCCAGCGCGGGATCGTCAGCGCGGAGCTCACGGCGCTGGTCGAGAAGTACGGCGACGACCGCAAGACGAAGTTGATCCCGTACGAGGGCGACATGTCCATCGAGGACCTGATCGCCGAGGAGGACATCGTCGTCACGGTCACGCGGGGCGGCTACATCAAGCGCACCAAGACCGACGACTACCGCGCCCAGAAGCGCGGCGGCAAGGGCGTGCGCGGCGCGAAGCTCAAGGAAGACGACATCGTCAACCACTTCTTCGTGTCCACCACCCACCACTGGCTGCTGTTCTTCACCAACAAGGGCCGGGTCTACCGGGCGAAGGCGTACGAGCTGCCCGACGCGGGCCGGGACGCGCGCGGCCAGCACGTGGCCAACCTGCTGGCCTTCCAGCCGGACGAGGCCATCGCCGAGATCCTCGCGATCCGCGACTACGAGGCGGCGCCGTACCTGGTCCTGGCCACCAAGGCGGGCCTGGTGAAGAAGACGCCGCTGAAGGACTACGACTCCCCCCGCTCGGGCGGCGTGATCGCCATCAACCTGCGGGAGCAGGAGGACGGTTCCGACGACGAGCTGATCGGAGCCGAACTCGTCTCGGCCGAGGACGATCTGCTGCTGATCAGCAAGAAGGCGCAGTCGATCAGGTTCACCGCCTCCGACGACACGCTGCGCCCGATGGGCCGTGCCACCTCGGGCGTCAAGGGCATGAGTTTCCGCGAAGGGGACCAGCTGCTCTCGATGAATGTTGTTCGAGCCGGTACGTTCGTGTTCACTGCCACTGACGGCGGTTACGCGAAGCGGACCTCTGTCGACGAGTACCGCGTCCAGGGCCGCGGCGGCCTCGGCATCAAGGCTGCCAAGATTGTCGAGGACCGTGGATCGCTCGTGGGCGCGCTGGTGGTCGAGGAGCACGACGAGATCCTCGCCATCACGCTCTCGGGCGGTGTGATTCGTACGCGAGTCAGCGGGGTCAGGGAGACGGGCCGTGACACCATGGGCGTCCAACTGATCAATCTGGGCAAGCGCGATGCCGTTGTGGGCATCGCACGCAACGCCGAGGCGGGACGCGAGGCGGAGGAGGTCGACGGCGACGTGGCCGTCGACGAGACCGCCGACGATGCCGCGACCACCGGCACGGACGAGGGCGAGGCGCCCTCGGCCGAGTAGCACGAGGAGAGAGTCATCGTGAGCGGAGCCACGGGCGCCGGATCGGCCGGTACCTCAACGGGTACGGAAACGGACGGCGGCGGCCGTGGCTCCGCCGCGCGTGCGAGGGATTCGCACACGACTCAACTCCGCAAGATCGACGACGGCGCGGCCGATTCGCACCCGGCGAGCTCGTCCAAGACGCATGGATCCCAGGGGGGAACTGTGACGGACACCCGAGGCCAGCAGACGCAGAAGTCGGCCTCGCCGCTGCCGGGAGAACGGCAGCCCCAGCAGCCCGGCGGGCCGTACCACCCGCCGCAGGCCTACCAGACCCAGGGTGGCAACGCGTCCGCCGCCGTGCGCCGCCCGCGCACCGGCGCGCGCACCGTGCCCCGCGTGCGCAAGGCACGCCTGCGCGTGTCGAAGGCCGACCCGTGGTCGGTGATGAAGGTCAGCTTCCTGCTCTCCATCGCGCTCGGCATCTGCACGATCGTCGCCTCCGCCGTGCTGTGGATGGTCATGGACGCCATGGGTGTCTTCTCGACGGTCGGCGGCACGATCTCCGAGGCGACCGGCTCGAACGAGTCCAACGGCTTCGACCTGCAGTCGTTCCTGTCGCTGCCCAACGTGCTGCTGTTCACGACGATCATCGCGGTCATCGACGTCGTCCTCGCGACGGCCCTGGCCACGCTCGGCGCGTTCATCTACAACCTCTCCGCCGGCTTCGTCGGCGGCGTCGAGCTGACGCTCGCCGAGGACGAGTGAGCGCACCGACGGCCCTGCGCCCACCGATTTTGGGACTGCACGTCTCGTGCGCTAATCTTCAGGAGTCAGCGCACGGGAAACACCCCCCGAAAAGCGCGGCGGGGCTATAGCTCAGTTGGTTAGAGCGCATCCCTGATAAGGATGAGGCCACAGGTTCAAATCCTGTTAGCCCCACCAGCACGAGGACCCCCAGTCGGATTCGACTGGGGGTCCTTGGCGTGCAGGCCCTTGGCGTTGGCGCGGCGTCCACGCCGGAGCGGGACGAAAAGACCCGACCGCTGGCGACGGGGGATACGCCAACGGTCGGGCTGTGGCCAAGGCTAACAAGGTCGCACGCGTGACGGAGGCCGACCGGTCCGGCGCACCCGGGGGCTGTGACGCGTATCACGTGGGCCGGGGCGGGGAGCGGTCACTGGTCGCACGGGGGCTCGTAGGAGAGGCGGGGCAGGTACTCCTGCCACTTCTCCCGGGTGAGGACGTTCCGGGTGGCCGAGCAGATGCGGTCGACGGCGTCGTCCACGTCCAGGTCCCACAGCCGGACGGTGTCCGTGCCGCTCGACACCCCGAGCATGTGACTCATGGGGCGGAAGGACAGGAAGTTGCCCGTCTGGGCGTTGGGGCTCATCGACTGACCGATGGCGGTGGCCGCGTCGGGAGTGGTGACGTCCCAGAGCCGCACCGTGTTGTCGTTGGCACCGCTCGCCAGGGTGGCGCCGTCCTGGCTGAACGTCAGCGACACCACCGAATCGGTGTGGCCGGTGAGGGTGGCGGCCGGCCCGGCCTCCCCGGTGTGGGTGACGTCCCAGAGCCGTACCGTGCCGTCGTCGCTGCCGCTGGCCAGCGTGTGGCCGTCCGGGCTGTAGGCCAGGGCGTTGACGGCCCCGAGGTGGCCCTTGCGGGGTACGCCGAGCCCAGTGGCGTGCCGGGGGTCGGTGACGTCCCAGAGCCGGACGGTGTCGTCCGCGCTGCCGCTGGCCAGGGTGCGGCCGTCCGGGCTGAAGGCCAGGGCGTTGACATACCCCTTGTGCCCGGTGAGCGGTTCGCCGAGCGGACGCGGGCGGGAGGGGTCTTCGGTGTTCCACAGCTGGACCGTGCGGTCGTCGAGGGCCGTGGCCAGCGTGCGGCCGTCCGGGCTGTACGCCAGGGCGTCGGGGCCCGCGTAGCGCGTCCGCAGCGCCACGGGCGGGCCGTGGGCGACGGGCCGGGCCCGGTCGGTGACGTCCCACAGCTGTACCGCGCGGCTACCCGTCAGCACCGCGAGCGTGTCGCCGTCCGGGGAGAACTCGAGCGACCGTACGTCGCCCCGTCCCGGCCGGAACGGGGCACCCAGCGACACGGGCCGGGCGGGGTTCGTCACGTTCCACAGCCGGACCCTTCCGTCGCGGGCTGCCGTGGCCAGTACCCGCCCGTCCGGGCTGAACACCCCGGTGCGGCCGATCATGTCCGACGTCGGTATCGACCACAGGCGGACCTTGCTGTCGCCGCTGCCGGTGGCGAGGGTGCGCCCGTCCGGGCTGAAGCCGAGGGCGTACATCTCCCCGCTGCTCCCGGCGAGGGGGACGCCGACCCGCGACGGGTAGACCGGATCGCTGACGTTCCAGAGGCTCGCCGTGCTGTCCGCGCTGCTCGCGGCGAGCATGTCCCCGTCGGGGCTGAAGGCCACGGACCAGATGGGCCCGGTGTGGCCGGTGATCGGTGAGCCGATCCGCGAGGCACGGCGCGGGTCGCGGACGTCCCAGAGCCGGACGGTGTCGTCCGCGCCGCCGCTGGCGAGGGTGCGGCCGTCGGGGCTGAAGGCCACGGAGTGCACCAGGCCGGTGTGGCCGGTCAGCGGCGTGCCGACCGGCTCGGGACGGCGCGGGTCGGCCAGGTCCCACAGTCTGATCGTGTCGTCGTCGCCGCCGGCCGCCAGCGTCCGTCCGTCCGGGGCGAACGCCACCGAGCGCACCGCGGCGGTGGCTCCCGTCAACGTGCTGAGCGCCGCGGGCCGCCGCGGGTCGGCCACGTTCCACAGCCGGACGGCGCGGTCGTCGTGGGCCGAGGCCAGGGTGCGTCCGTCCGGTCCGAAGGCGAGCAGGTAGATCGTGCCGCCGCGGCCGGGCAGGGGATCACCGAGCGGGCGCGGGCGGGCGGGGTCCGACACGTCCCACAGCCGGATCGTGCCGTCGTCCGAGGCGCTGGCCAGCGTGCGGCCGTCCGGGCTGAACACCGCCGTGCTCACCCAGCTCGTGTGGCCGGTGAGGGGCTTGCCGAGCTGTTCGGGGCGGGCCGGGTCCGACACGTCCCACAGCCGGACGGTGCGGTCGTAGCTGGCCGTCGCGAGGGTCCGTCCGTCCGGGCTGAAGGACGTGAGGTAGACGGCGCCCGTGTGGCCGAGGAGCGGGGTGGCCAGCGGGGCGTTCACGATGGAGACCAGCCGGTTCCGCACGTCCTCGTCGTCCGGCCGCAGCTGGTGGGCCACCAGGTCGAGCTGGGCGGACAGGGACGGGTCCGTGTGCTGGACGCGGTCCGCCTCGGCGACCACCTGCTCGAACACCGCGTCGTTGCGCTGCTGCCACGCGATCACCGCCGAACCGACCGCCACCAGCGCCAGGACGAGCAGCGCGGACACCGCGGAACGCCTGATCAGGACGGTGCGCCTGCGCAGCCTGACCGCGGCGGCCAGGAACTCCACCGCGCTCCGGGTCAGGAAGGTGTCGTCGGCCGACTTCGCCCAGCCGTGGGCCTCCTCAAGACGGGACCCCCGGTAGAGCAGCGAGGTGTCGCGGCCCGACTCCTCCCAGGCGCTGCCGTCCTCCTCCAGCCGCTGGCGCAGGAGGTTGCCGCCCCGGTCCTCGTCGATCCAGTCGCGCAGGCGCGGCCAGGCGTGCAGCAGGGCCTCGTGGGTGATCTCCACGGTGTCCGCGTCGAGTGTCACCAGCCGGGCGCGGACCAGCGCTTCGAGTGACTCCTCCGTCTTGCCGGGGTCCCGCGACTCCTCGGCCAGCCGGCGCCGCGTGCCGCGCCTGCGGGTGGCCCGGGTGTCCTCACTGAGCCGGACCAGTCTGAGCAGGAGCAGCCTGGCGGCCGTGCGTGCCGCCGGGTCGAGGTCCGACCAGGCGCGTTCGGCGGTCGCCGCCACCGCGCCCTGGATGCCGCCGGCCGCCCGGTAGCCGGCCAGCGTCAGCCGGCCGGCCTTGCGTCGCTGCCAGGTGGCCAGCAGGGCGTGGGAGAGGAGGGGCAGCACACCCGCGTCGTGCGCGCCGCGCGGGCCGTCGGAGCTCACCTCCCGGACGATCAGCTCCGCCAGCCCCGGTTCGAGTTCCATGCCCACGGCCCTGGCCGGGCCGGTCACCGCCTCACGCAGCTCGGCGGTGGTCAGCGGCCCGAGCACCATGTGCCGGTGCTGCAACGCGTCGGCCAGTTCGGGATAGCGCAGGCACTGCTCGTAGAAGTCCGCGCGCACGCCGAGTGTCACGAGCACGGGCGCCGGTTCTTCGGGCCCGCCGGGTGTGCAGGCCGCCTGGAGGAGCTGGACGAACGCGTGTCTGTCCGCCTCGTCGGCGCAGAGGGTGAAGACCTCCTCGAACTGGTCCACGATGACGACCGGACGGGAGGGCGACGACGTCGTGCCGCGGGCCCACTTCCCGACGGCCTCCCGGGCCGCCCGCGTGACGTCCGCAGCGCCGGCCGCCTCCCGCGCCGCCGGGCTCCTCGCGGCACGGGCGACGGGGGTCAGTTCGGGAATGCGGCGGGTCAGCTCCGTGAGCGGATCGCTTCCCGGTACGAGCTGGAGTATCTCCCTCGGCGCGCCGGGCCCCTCGTCCAGCGCGCCGCCGCGCAGTACGGGTACCAGACCGGCGTTCAGCAGGGACGACTTCCCCGCCCCCGAGGCGCCCACGAGCATGACGAGACCGCCCGTGTCCTGGGCGGCGCGCAGCTGGGCGAGGAGGGCGCCGGTGCTCCGTTCCCGTCCGAAGAACCAGTCGGCGTCCTGCCGGCGGTAGGCGGCCAGCCCGCGGTAGGGGCAGACGCCGCCGGGCGGGGTCCCGGCCGCCGGGCCCGGTCCGTCCGCGGCGGGTGGCGCGGGGCGCTCACCGGTCGGGTCGGCGATCGCCCGCTCCCACAGGCGCTGCCACTGCGCCAGGTCGTACAGGCCGGGGGAGACGGGTGCCGGTCGCGTGCGCCGGGCCTGGGGGATCAGGACGTGGAGCACCGCCGCGAGGGCGGGGAACTGGGCGGGTACGTTCTTCGCCCGCCGCCAGTCGCTGATCCGCTGGGCGGAGACCCGTACGGGGCGGCCCCGTTCGTCGACCCGCTGCAGCCGGGCGACCGCCTCGGACACCCGTTTGAGGGGAGGGTTGCCGGCTTCCTTGTACAGCAGCGCGAGACGTTCGGCGAAGGCCGTGCGTGCCCCTGAGTCGAAACTCAAGGTCTCCACTCCTTTGCTTCCCCCGCACCTGGACGTCCGGACCGGAAAACTCACTCTATACGCCTGACCTGCGGCTACGCCGTCGTTCTGGCACCGGAACCTCTTCCTCGGCGGACCTGGGTGGCAGGATCACGACACAGAGACGAGTCGGCCGCCCGGTACCTGGACAGGTCAGCGGCCCGGCGCTCGGCCACTCGTCCCACGGGGCCGCACGTTCTCGGTCAGCTTTCGGTGGTGTCACGAGCGGGTGGCGGCGGTCGCGTCGCGTCGACCACGGACCCAGCCCTCCTCGAACCCGGCACCGCGGACAACGAGCCGCCGCCATGGTCCGGCACCGGTCCCCACGAGGGGAGGGACCGGCGCCGGGCCATGACGGCGTGCGCGGGCGGCGCCGGCCGCGGCGGTCAGTCGCCCGCGGCCGACGACTGACGGGCGGGCGGCACCAGCAGATCGCGCGCGGGGTGCTTCTCGCCGGTGACGCTGCCCCGGATGCCGAGGTCGGCCCGCGCGGCCTCGTGGAACGTGTTGATGGCCCGGAACGCGGCCCGGTGCCGCTCGCGCCACTCCTCCAGGCTGCCGGTGATGCGGCCGGTCGCCTGCCAGTCGATCTCGGAGAGCAGCACGTTCAGCTCGTGCCCGGCCTCGACGGCGTCGTCACCGCCGAGCAGCATGATCCGCTCGAACGCGGAACCCCAGCGCCGGCCGGCCTCCGCCAGGTCGTCGCGGAGGTCCTCCTCCGGTCTGTGGTCCTCGCGCAGACCCTCTCTGGCCTCGTACAGCCGGACGGAGGACGCGATCCTCATCTTCGCGGCGTCCACGTACTCCCCGTACGCGTCGACCTTCTTGTCGTCCCATCGCGTCAGTAACCGGTTGCGGTTCCTGCTCCGCTCCATCAGGTAGTTCGTGACGTGTGTGGTCAGTGCGCCGAGCAGCACGGCCGCGATGGTCACGAGTTGCTCGCCGGTCCCCAAACCGTCCCCCAGTCACCCGTGTGAAGATGCGGGACGATCTTACGAGCGCGCGGGCAAGGGGCAAGCGCGCAGGGCGGATTCAGGGCACTGGTCCGCGGGCAGGCACGTCGTGGGGGTTCCCGCTTCCACGCCGTGGGGCTCCCGCTTCACGTCCCTACCAACCGTTCACCGGCCCACGGGCCGGCGTCCCTCTCCGCGGGAGTGCGTACATGACGATCTCCGTCGACCCCGAGCAGTGCTACGGCTCCGGTGACTGCGTCCACCGGGCCCCGTCCGTCTTCACCCTGGTGGGCGGGTTCGGTGCCGTGATACCCGGGCGGGAGCACGCAGTCGACGCACCGCGGGTGCGCGAGGCGGCCGAGGGGTGCCCCTCCGCCGCGATCACCATCAGGGACGAGGGGTGAGACCGCCGTCGCGCGGGCGCCGTCCGGGGGTGACCGGATGATCACACCCGTGCGTGAGGCACTGGTGACGCTCGGCAGCCGCTACGTGCGGACCGGGCCCGGCACGCTCGGCAAGGTGCTGCTCGCCGAGCGCTGGCTCGATCCCCATCTGCGCGCGCACCCGCGCCGCAGGGTCGTCCGGTCCCGCTTCGGCGGCCTGTTCGCCGTGGACACCCAGGACCTCATCCAGCGGTATGTGTACCTGTTCGGGGCGTGGGAGCCGCATCTGAGCGGGTGGCTGCGGCGCAGGCTGCGCCCGGGAGACGGCTTCGTGGACGTCGGGGCCAACATCGGCGTCCTCAGTGTTCTCGCGTCGCAGCTCGTCGGCGACACGGGCCGGGTCGTGGCGATCGAGGCCTCGCCCGACGTCCACCGGCGCCTGGTGGGGCACGGACGGCTCAACGCCCGCGGCAACATCCGCGCCGTCAACGCCGCCGTCTCCGACGGCCACAGGAGGCTGACCTTCGTGCTCGCCAGCTCACGCAACGTGGGCGCGAACAGCATCGTCCCGTACGACGGCCCGGCGGAGTCCACCTTCGAGATCGAGGCCCGGCCGCTGCCGGAGCTGCTCGAACCGGAGGAGATCGCGAACGCCCGGGTGATCAAGATCGACGTCGAGGGCGCGGAGGGCAGCGTCGTCCGGGGGATGGCGCCGATGCTGCGTGACCTGCGGCCGGACGCGGAGATCAGTGTGGAGGTGGCGCCCGAGCGCATGGCGCGGCTCGGGGACTCCGTCGGCGAACTGCTGACGGTGATGCGCGACGCCGGGTTCCACGTCTACCGGCTGCCCAACGACTACGCGCCCGGGAGCTACCCACGGGCGCTCGCCGGTGACCCCGGCGTGCCGGTCCGGTGGCGCGGACCCGTGGCCGCGGAGTGCGACCTGATCTTCTCCCGGGTGGACGCGGAGGTGCTCCCCTGAGGTGGGCGTCCCCACGGCGAGGAGGGACGCGGGTCCCGGCCGGGCCCGGGCACGCGCGCCGTCGGCATGGGCTCCCCGGGCGGGCACGCCGTCGGCATGGGCTCCCCGGGCGCGAGCACGCGTACGCCGGCCCCGGGGCGGCGTGGCCGGGTCAGCGGCGTTCCGGTGAGCCGGCGGCCTCGGCCGGCCAGTGCCACCCGGAGGTCGCCAGCGCACGCGCCCTGGCCTCCACCACCGCCATGCGGGCCTCTCGTTCGGCGGGGTCCACATGGGCCGCCTGGCCGGTCACCTGGCCCTCCCACTTGCGGTAGAGGAGGCCCACCTCCTCGGAGAACCACCCCCGGCTCACGGCGTCGAGGGCCAGCAGCAGACCGGTGTCCTCGGACGCCGGGAGGGCCATCCAGCCGCCGAGGGCCAGCAGCAGGTCGCGCCGCACCAGGAGCGTCGCCGGGTGGACCTGGGCACGGAAGTCGTTCGCCTTCCAGAAGGCGAGCACCTCCCCGCGCTCGATCGGCCCGTGCGCCGGGTCGCCCGGGAATCCCGCCGTCGAGCCGTCGGGCAGGAGGTCCAGGACGCGGGAGGTCGCCCACCCGAGCGTCGGGTCGGCCTCGAGGGCGGCCAGGTCGCGGGCGAGGGCTCCCGGCGGAAGCCTGTCGTCGGCGTCCAGGACCTTCACGTACGGGCCGTCCGCGTGGGCCAGGGCGAGGGTGCGGGCCACACCGGGGCCGCCCTGTCGTCCGTGCCGGCCCTGCCGGAAGACGACGCGCCGGTCGTCGGGCACGTACGGCCGGACCTCGTCGGTCCGCCCGTCCTCCTGGATCACCCAGTGCCATTCCCAGCCGTCGGGCAACTCCTGCTCGCGCAAGGACGCGTAGGCCTCCGGCAGCAAGGGGGCCGAGGGGCCGTGGACGGCCGTGACGATGACGATGCGCCGGCTCACGGCGGCACTCACCACCTTTCCAGACGCGTGGTGAAGAGCAGCTCCGTGCGGTCGCCGGGCAGCGTGACGTGGGAGATGTCCACCACGCGGCCGTCGACGTCGTACGAGGTCTTGCGCAGCAGGATCACCGCCGTGCCCGGTGGCAGGTCCAGTGCCGCGGCCTCCTCGGGTGTCGGCGGGCGGGCCGTGAATCGTTCCTCCACGCGGTCCAGCTCGATGCCCACGGTGTAGAGCTGGTTCTGCGTGCCGCCCGGCCAGGGCTCCTTGGTCTCGTCCAGCAGGTCGGGGTTGGACGCGATCATGTCGCGGACCAGGTAGGAGGTCACGAGGTTGAAGGGGGCGGTCTCGGCCGAGTACCGCGTCCGGTAGTCGCGACGCAGGAGCGTGGTGCCCTCGGGGACGCCGAGCGCCTCGGCCAGTTCCCTGGGCGCCGCGATCTCGCGGTACGTCGCGTGGAAGACGAGGTCATCGACGTGGAGTCCGGTGTCGTGCTCCGTGGCGCCGGTCTCGGCCCGTGTGGCGTACGGCCGGCGTGCCCGGTCCTTCTCCCACTGGTGCCGGGCGTTGTCCCGGACCGCGGGGGTGCGGGGGCGCCGGACGAAGTTGCCGCGGCCGTGCTGCTTGTCGATCAGGCCTTCGTCGCTCAGCAGCCGGAGCGCGTTCTGCACCGTCGGCACGCTGCGCCGGTAGTGGTGGGCGAGGTCCGCTTCCGACGGCAGCCGGTCGCCGGGCTTGCGCTCACCCTCGCGGATCGAGCGGCGGAGGTCGTCCGCGATCACTTCGTACGCCTTGGGCACGTGCACTCACCGGTTTCCGGGCCGTCGTGGGGTGGTGGACCCTCTCCTACCCTACAACTCCACAAGAGGTCTTGATGAGTGGGGCGGGCGGCTCGGCACGGCGGCGGCCCGGCTGCTCCGTCGAGCGGCCGGGCCGGTTCTGGCGTGCGGTGCGGTACGCGGATCGCCGTGTCGTCGGGTCGGGCGGCAGGCGCGGCGCGGCGGCCGGGCGCCGGGGCCGGTCAGCGCTGGAGAGGGGCGGTGTGCTGGTCCGGGGACTCGGTGGTGTCGTCGCACGGTGGTTCGGCGGTCGCGGCGGCAGTGGGGTCGGCGACCGGGCACAGGCGGCAACTGGGGGCCGTGCCGTGGGCCTCGGCGTGGATGCGCTGTTTCATCGTGGGGGGCAGCGAGCCGTTGCGTGACCAGGACCAGGAGGCCGTCGCGGGCGCCGCCTCCTGGGTGGCGCACTCGGTGTTGCCGGGAGTCCCGGTCTGCGGTACGGCCGCGGAGGCGGTCGTCGTGACGAATCCGAGCGCCGCGCACAGCGCGAGGAAGGCGGAGACGATCGTGGTCCACAGGCTCAGGACCTTGTTCCGGGCCATGGCCCCTCACTTTCGGGTTGGGCGATTTGCGTACTTTCCTCATGATGTGTATGAGGGCCGCGAAGTGGTGGACCGACGCCCGTGGCGCGTCGTTGTTCAGATGAACACCACCCGGTTGGCCGCAAAGAGGATGAAAAGGTGCGCAGACGGGAGGGAGTCGGGCAAAGTCACCGCCCGTGAGGGTGTGATCACCCTCCGATCGGAACGGTCCGGTCCACTTGTAATGGGCTCCGAGGACCGGTAGTTGGCCGCCGACGCAGGTCACCGATCGATATCGGCCGGTGTGTATAGTCGGGCGCCAGAGGTCCCCTACGTCAAGGAAAGACGAGGTCGCGCGGTGAAGAAGCTTCTCCTGGTCGCACTGGCCGCCATCGGCGGGCTCCTCGTGTACCGCCAGATCCAGGCGGATCGCGCCGAGCAGGATCTGTGGACGGAGGCGACTGACTCCGTGCCCACGGGTTCGTGAGTACGACCGACATCCGGTCCTGAGCAGACCCCGGCCGTCATACGGTCGGGGTTTTGTGTTGCCCGGATACCGCGCGGGGGCGCGCGAACACCGAGGCGCGCGGCAGGATGGGCCACGGTCCGGTCCGGGTGCCGGCGCCGCGCCGACGACGGCGTCGGCACCGGCGACAGCGCCGGTGAGCGCGAGCGCGAGGGGTGGCGGGTGATGGGACGGTGGTGTAGGGCCCGGTGGCGTGCCGGATCGGGGCGTGACCGTGCGCCCGCGTCGGTACCGGCGCCCGTACGGACCACGCCCCCGCGTGGGACACCCGTGCGGCTGGCCGCCGTGACCGCCGTACTGGCCACGGCCGCGGCCCTGCCCGGAGGCACGGCCCTCGCGGCCGGCCCACCCGGTGGCTACGCCTTCGCCGACGACGCCCGGCGGATCGAGGGCGCCGACGACACCTCGCACGCCGTACCGCTGCGGCCCGGCACCACCTACCGCAGCTCCCTGCCGCGAAACGGCACCGTCCACTACCGCCTGGAACTCGACGCCGTCTCCGACACCTACGTCTCCGTCACCGCCGTGCCCGGCACCGACGACGAGGTGACCGCGGCCGACGGCATCCGGGTGACCGTGCAGGACGCCGACGGCGGCTCTTGCTCCCTGGACAGCGCGACCTTCGGCGCCGCCCGCAGCCCCCGGCCGGTCACCGCCTGGGCCCTGCGCGAGATCGACCCCGGCAGGACACGCTGCCAGGACCCCGGCACCTACTACGTCACGGTCGAGCGGGCCCGCCCCCAGGACACCCCGCCGCGGCCCTGGGACCTGGAACTCACCGCCGTCACCGAGCCGCGCCCGCGGGAGACCGGCGCGACCACCGCACCCGAGTCATGGGACTCCGCCTCACCCGAAGCCCTCACCGGCGCACCGCAACGCCGCCGGGGCGGCAGCGGCTTCGCCGACGCCACCCCCGTCGGACAAGGAGCCTGGCGCGACGACATCCGGCCGGGACAGACCCTCTTCTACGAGGTCCCCGTCGACTGGGGCCGCCGGCCGTACGCGACCGCCGAACTCGGCGGCTCCGGCGACGGCTCCGGCTACACCCCCGGCGCCCTGCGCCTGGCGCTCCACAACCCCGTGCGCGGCGAGGTCGACGACGCCACCAGGGGCTACACCGGCCGTCAGGCCACGGTCGGCCTCGCTCCCCTGCCGCCGGTGGCCTACCCCAACCGGTACGCCACCGACGGACAGGTCAGCGGGATGCGGTTCGCCGGCACCTACTACCTCGTGGTGCACCTCGCGGCCCAGGTGGCCGACGACTTCGGCGAGGGGCCCTTCGGACTGACGCTGCGCGTGCGGCTGACCGGAGCGGCCGAGGCCGGCCCGCAGTACGCGGGGGAGGCCGTGCCGAAGGGCGTCTTCGAGGTCTCGGCGCGGGAACGGGCGACCACGCCGCAGGGCGGAGCCGCGGACGACGACCTCGCCATGAAGGCGGTCGCGGTGGGCGGGATCGGCACCGGCAGTCTCCTGCTCGTGGGCCTGGGCGTGTGGACGGCGGTGACCCGGCGCAGGACCGGGGCCGGCTAGTCGACGTCCGGACTCAGATCCGGGCCAGCGCCCAGAACCCCACGGCGTAGCAGACCAGTGCGAGGAGCAGGAGCGGCACCGCCACCCGGGCCGGAGGACCCGGACGACGCCGCCGCCGTGCCCCACGGTGCTGCGGACGCGCCTGGGCCGACGGTGGATCCTGCGGGGTGCGGGCGGTGTACGAGGCGGTGGGGGCGTCGGCGCGCTGCCACGGGGGTGGCGTCATGCCCTCGGTGGGGATCGGCGGCGCGTGTGGGGCCCGGTGCGGCGGGCCGCCCGGAGCGGACGGGGGCGGTGCGTACGGCTGCGCACCGGGCGCCGCCGGGGAGGGGACGGCCGCCTGTGGCGGCGGCAGAGGGAAATCGCCGGTCTCCGACATGACGGATGACCGCCCCACCCCGTGCGACGACACCGACGGCGTGCCGAGCGAGGCGGGGCCCGGGGCCGGCGG
>NZ_JAGMUE010000878.1:0-747 GCF_019049165.1 Streptomyces sp. AC627_RSS907 | reverse complement strand
CACCCGGAACGTGTCGGGGGTGACGTTAGGACCGGGTGGTGGGGACGGGTCCCAAAACGCCGACGCCGTGGCCAAGGTGACCGGTGCGCGGGCGTCAGCCGGCGCCGGGGGCCTCACCGACGCGGGAGCTGGGCCACCCGAACTCGTCCTCCATCAGCTCCAGGTCCGGCGGCACCAGGGTGGTCGAGGCCACCAGCCCCCGGAGCAGGTTGTGCAGGAGGCTGTTGTCGGACGGGCGCTCCTCGGGGTTGTCGTGCATCAGCGGGTACTTGAAGCCGGTGCGGTGCAGCCGGCGGCGTACGGCCTCCACCCGGTACTCGATCTTGCGGACGGTCCACCCGGCGTCCGGGCGCAGATAGGCGAGCTGCTCGGCGGCCCGGCCGTACGTCAGCGGGCGCGGGTCCGGCTCGTACTCCAGGTAGTGCTGGCCCAACACGACCAGCAGCAGCCGCTCGTCGTCGCTCAGCGCCCACCGCTCCGGCTGGACGGTGTCCGCCGACCGGCTGGAGACGGGCCCCCGGTCGTCGTGGTCGGTGACGTACAGCTCGACGAGGTGTTCCCGGTGGCCCGAGCCCTGTACGAACAGGGGCGTGTAGCCGGTGGCGAGCGGGATCGGCTCGGAGGTGGCGTGCATCATCCGGCCCCGGGGCAGCCGCACGAGCTGCTGCCCGATGTTCCGCAGCCACCAACCCCCCTGCCGGTACGTCAACTCCCCGTGCCGGCGGCTCACCCGCCGGTCGTCCACGC
>NZ_JAGMUE010000877.1:0-818 GCF_019049165.1 Streptomyces sp. AC627_RSS907 | reverse complement strand
CTGGTGGAGAACGCCCTGTTCGCCACCCTGGACCCGACGGTGCGCCGGGCCGAGACGCCCAGCGGCCGGCTCTACACCCTCGCCGACACCGTCGGATTCGTGCGGCACCTGCCGCACCACCTCGTCGAGGCGTTCCGCTCCACGATGGAGGAGGTCGCGGACTCCGACCTGATCCTGCACGTGGTGGACGGTTCGCACCCGGCGCCGGAGGAGCAGTTGGCGGCCGTGCGCGAGGTGATTCGGGACGTGGGCGCCGTCGACGTGCCGGAGATCGTGGTGGTCAACAAGGCGGACGCCGCGGACCCGGTGGTGCTGCAACGGCTGCTGCGCATCGAGCCGCACGCGATCGCCGTGTCGGCGCGGTCCGGGCAGGGCCTCGCGGAGTTGCTGGCGCTCATCGACGCGGAGCTGCCCAGGCCGAGCGTCGAGATCGAGGTGCTGGTGCCGTACACGCGCGGTGGCCTGGTCTCGCGCACGCACGCCGAGGGCGAGGTGATCTCCGAGGAGCACACCTCGGAGGGCACGTTGCTCAAGGCCCGGGTGCACGCGGAACTGGCGGCGGAACTGCAGCCGTACGTGCCCGTGGGCTCCGCCGGCAACCCGGCGATCACCGCCTGACCCGCCCGCCCCGGTCTCCTCGGCTGACCCGTGTCACCGCCTCGGCCGGCTTGTGCCCTGAGTCGTAGCGTCGCGGCGCGACACCGTCACGGCCGACTCGGTGCGGCCCGCGCGAGTCCGAAAGCGCGTCGAGGGCCCGTTTCCTCCCCCTTCCGTGGGGAGGGAACGGGCCCTCTGCCGTACCCCGTACGGCCCTCAGC
>NZ_JAGMUE010000876.1:0-858 GCF_019049165.1 Streptomyces sp. AC627_RSS907 | reverse complement strand
CCCGATGACCGGGTTCATCCGGTACGCGGTCTTCCCGCAGACGGTCAAGCCGTTCGACAAGATCGAGTGCCGCAAGGCCGTCATCTACGGCGCCGACAAGCAGTCGCTGCAGACCGCCCGCGGTGGCCCGCAGGCCGGCGGCGACATCGCCACCAACATGCTGCCGCCGGTCGTCAAGGGCGCGGACCCGAAGTACGACCCGTACGGCGCGCTGGAGAACGGCGGCGCCCCGAACACCGCCAAGGCCAAGGACGCCCTGAAGAAGTGCGGTCACCCGAACGGCTTCAAGACCACCATCGCGGTGCGTAACAACAAGCCGGTCGAGGTCGCCACCGCCGAGTCGCTCCAGGCGTCGCTGAAGAAGATCGGCATCCAGGCCGAGATCGAGCAGTACGACGGCTCGATGACCGCCGGCATCATCGGCAACCCGGCGTACGTCAAGAAGCACAACTTCGGGATCATCATCATGGGCTGGGGTCCGGACTTCCCGACCGGCCAGGGCTTCTCGCAGCCGCTCGTCCACAGCAAGTACATCCTGGACAACGGCAACAACAACTACAGCATGCTCAACGACCCCAAGATCGACGCCAAGTTCACGCAGGCGCAGTCCGAGCTGGACGAGGACAAGGCCGCGAAGATCTACACCGAGATGAACAAGCTGGTCTCGGAACACGCCGTCTACCTGCCGTTCGTGTTCGAGAAGAACGTCATCTGGCGCAGCAGCCGGCTCACCAACGTCTACACGGCCGACTCCTTCAACGGCCGCTACGACTACCAGGCGCTGGGCGTCGTCAAGTGATCGCCACCACCCGTATCCGTAGGTCTGGCGTGAGGCCAGCCGCATCCCGGCGCACCCGC
>NZ_JAGMUE010000875.1:0-560 GCF_019049165.1 Streptomyces sp. AC627_RSS907 | reverse complement strand
CTGCCATCTACGGGTTCAGCCGCTTGACCATGATGCCGAAGACGGGCGAATCCTCGAACGGCTTCTGCTCTCCCATCTTCTCGTAACCCCACCGCTCGTACAGCTCCACCACCTTGGGGTGCGCCACATCAACGAGCAGTGTCGCGACCTCGTCGCCACGGCTGCTCACGACCGCGTCGTGCAGCCGCTGCGAAGTGCCCGTCTTACGCCACTCCTTGAGCACGAGGAGTTCGGAGAGCCCGAAGACGGGCACACCTTCGGGCACGGACCTCGGCCGCTCGGAGCCCTTCCACCAGCCACCCGGGGCAAAGGACGCTCCGTACGCGAATCCAGTCGGAACCTCGTCGTCGAAGCCGACGACACACGACCACGACGGCTTCCCGCTCCACCTGTCGTAGAACCAACTGAAGCGCTCGCGGGAAAGGAAGGGGTCGCTTGAGCCGCCGTGAACGGCGCTGTGGAGATCTAGGACGGTCTCGCGAATGGAGGCCGCGTCGGCGCTGGTGTACGTACGTAAACGCATTTCTAGCTCCTTCTCGAAAATGTGCACCGATGCCCAT
>NZ_JAGMUE010000874.1:0-570 GCF_019049165.1 Streptomyces sp. AC627_RSS907 | reverse complement strand
GTCCGGCACCATCGCCATCGGGCGGGGCGCGCGCTCCATCACGGACCGGAGCCTGCGCGCCCTCGACCGCTCCGCGTAACGGGCCGCCCGCGCCCGCCCCGTACCCCGGGGACAGCCCGGCGCCACCCCGCCGCCACCGCGCTCCGCGCACCACCGCGCACGCGCCCCCAGTCCGCGCGCCAGGCCGGCCGCGACCGCCCCATCCCGGCGGATTCCGGCCGGCCCGCGGGACCGGATAGCGAGACCCCCAACCCTTCCCCCGCCCAGCCGTCATACGGTGGGTCGCACCACCCAGAAGCTAGGAGATACCCGAAGTGGCCGAGCTGTTCTACGACGCCGACGCAGACCTGTCCATCATCCAGGGCCGCAAGGTCGCGGTCCTCGGTTACGGCAGCCAGGGTCACGCCCACGCGCTGTCCCTGCGCGACTCGGGCGTCGACGTCCGGGTCGGCCTGCACGAGGGCTCGAAGTCCCGGGCCAAGGCGGAGGAGCAGGGCCTGCGCGTGGTGACCCCCGCCGAGGCCGCCGCCGAGGCCGACGTGATCATGATGCGGGTGCCCGACCCGATCC
>NZ_JAGMUE010000873.1:0-543 GCF_019049165.1 Streptomyces sp. AC627_RSS907 | reverse complement strand
GTGGTACGCACGCGAGAGGGCCCCGGCCGGTTGACCCGGCCGGGGCCCTCTCGCTTCCTGCGGTGGTGGCTGGGGCCGGGGTCGAACCGGCGACCTATCGCTTTTCAGGCGATCGCTCGTACCAACTGAGCTACCCAGCCACGCAACCTCGCGGTTGCAGCGGTCCTGACGGGATTTGAACCCGCGGCCTCCACCTTGACAGGGTGGCGAGCACTCCAAACTGCTCCACAGGACCAAGCACACGTGCGAGCACTAGTCTCGCACATGGTGTTGCGTGCCCCCAACGGGATTCGAACCCGTGCTACCGCCTTGAAAGGGCGGCGTCCTGGGCCACTAGACGATGAGGGCTGATGGCCCACCTGGGCGCCTTCCGGCGCCGTCGGGGACGTGAGAAGCATATGGGATGCCGACGGGGATCGCCAAAACGGTTACCCGCGCGGTGCGGGCGGGGGTGACCTGGGGCGTCGCGGCGGTGCGCGGGCGGCGGGTGGTTTGGGGTGTGCGGGGGGTGTTCGACGCACGCGTGGGGCGCGGACGGGGCGC
>NZ_JAGMUE010000872.1:0-1140 GCF_019049165.1 Streptomyces sp. AC627_RSS907 | reverse complement strand
GACCTCACGCTCGGAGTGCGCTTCGATGAAGTCCTTCATCGTGGTGTCCGCGATGAGCTTGCCGCGCCCGACGACGATGAGATGGTCCGCGGTCAGTTCCATCTCACTCATCAGATGACTGGACATCAGCACCACACGTCCCTCGGCGGCCATCCCGCGCATGAGCGAGCGGATCCACACGATGCCCTCGGGGTCGAGACCGTTGAGGGGCTCGTCGAAGACCAGGACCGGCGGATCGCCCAGCAGCGCGGCGGCGATCCCCAGGCGCTGGCGCATCCCGAGGGAGTACGTCCCGGCCCTGCGCCGCGCGACCTTCTCCAGTCCCACCTCGGCCAGTACCTGGCTTACGCGACCGCGCGGGATCCCGTTGCCGGCCGCGAGGGCCAGCAGGTGATGGAAGGCGGTGCGGCTGGGCAGCACCGCGCCGGGGTCCAACAGTGCCCCGACCGCCTTGAGCGGGGCGGGCTGGGCGCTGTACGGCCGACCCTGCACGGTCGCGGTGCCTGAACTGGCGGCGTCCAGGCCCAGAACCATCCGGAGGGTCGTCGACTTGCCCGCGCCATTGGGCCCCAGGAAGCCGGTGACCTCTCCCGCGCGGACGCCGAAGGTCAGGTCGTCCACGGCGAGGACCTCACCGTAGCGCTTGGTCAGTCCACGTACTTCGATCATCGAGTCTCCACAGGCCAGCGGTGGCAGAGGCGCCCGCGACGACCACGAGCACCGCACCAGCGTCACCCGCGCACATGGGAGCGCATGGGAGAACATGAACGCCGCATGGCACCGCTGGCCCGGTGACCTGCACCGCTCGTGTCGCCGGTCGCCTCCGGAGCAAGGTCCTCACAGGGAACTCACACGTTGGCCCGCTGCTGCGGAGGGGCGGCGTGGCGTCCGGCCGCAGCAGGGCGGCCTGGCGGGCGATACGGGCACCGAGGTACTCGGCGGTGCCGATGTCGGCGGCGTGGACAGTGTCGGCGCCACCGTCGAGCGGGGTCTGGGCCCCGGCGCCGCCCCAGAAGCCGAGGCGGTTGAGGTCGTTCTCGGAGGCGGTGGTGGAGTTCCAGCCGGCGGCGAGGCCGAGGCTGACCCACAGCATGCGGTGCTGGGCGGCGAAGGTGGCGAAGAAGGCGAGGGTGCTGGACT
>NZ_JAGMUE010000871.1:0-560 GCF_019049165.1 Streptomyces sp. AC627_RSS907 | reverse complement strand
TGCCAGAGCAGTGCGGGGACCCGGCGCAGGGCGGCCACCTCGTGCGCGGCCAGCGCGGGGCCCGGCGCGCCGGTGGCCGGCGGCGTGGTGGCCGGCGGGGCGGCGGCGAGTCCGTCGACCAGCGCGGCGAGCGCCGCCACCAGCCGCGACTCCAGGTACAGCAGGCGCCCGGGGGAGGCGCGCCGGTGCACGTACATCTCCGCCAACGGCTCCGCCACCGGGCGCAGCGCGGCGGACCGGCCGAGGTACCGCTCGCGCGCGACGTGCTCGGGACCGACGGCGGGCAGGCTCCGCGCGCCGAGTCCCCCGAGGTAGGCGTCCAGCCGGGCCCAGCTCCCGGTGACCGACACCGCCCGGTACCGCTCGCCCGGGTCGTGCGCGACGACGCCACCGGTGGCGCGGCGCGGGCTGAGCGCCACCGAGCCGGCGTGCAACTCGTCGGCGCCGGCGGCGGTCTCGCTGACCCGTACCCGCCCCTCGACGCAGTGCTCCAGCTCGAAGTGGTCGCCCGGGAACCGGTAGCCGATCCGGTGCCCGGCGGCGAACGCGACGTCGTAGCG
>NZ_JAGMUE010000870.1:0-615 GCF_019049165.1 Streptomyces sp. AC627_RSS907 | reverse complement strand
CCCTTGGGCCGCGCGGGGTAATCCCATGTCGCCATCAGGGATGCCTATACGTCCCGCCGGCCTCCGCGACGCGCGCGGCCGGGCTCGAATCCCCAGTACGCCGCCGGTGGCCGCCCCTCGGCGACGCCCGCTGCCACCACCACGCGGGACGCCCCGACCGGCGGACGACGAGCACCGGGGCACGAGGAGAACCGGCGGACGACGGGAGATGGGGCGTAACGAAAGCCGGGGCACGGACCGCGTGTGCGGTCGCGTGCCCCGGCGGGGGGATTGGGCCCCTGCGCGCTTCTCAGGCGTGGCGCGAGGCGGTGGACGAGGAGACGGACTCGCTGGAGGAGGAGTCCTCGGTGGCGCGGTCGCTGAGATCGCCGAGTGCCTCGGAGTGGCTCAGCGCCTTGCCCCAATCGATGCCTGGCAGGTCGCTGTGGACCAGCGGAGCGCCCACAGCCGTAACGGCACCTGCGACCACAGATGCCACGGTGAACAGGTCGAGCATCTTCATGTTCGGCCCAACGGCCGATGGCATGACGAAGTCACGCCCATTTAGCACCCGATACGACTGGTTTACCCACGCTGACATGTCCTCTTCGGCCGCTGTGTCCCACCCGTCTCACT
>NZ_JAGMUE010000869.1:0-682 GCF_019049165.1 Streptomyces sp. AC627_RSS907 | reverse complement strand
CGGGTAGATCTCATCGACGCTCTTCCCCTCGCTCCGGCGCCGGTGAATCTCGTTGGTGAGGGAGGTACGGGCCGCGGCGATCTGCATGGCGACACACTGTGCGACCGCCTCGCCCGTACCACCTCGCTCCCGGTCCGCCTCAGCGATCAACTCGTCCGCGAGCAGGCGTGTGGAGCGGGCGCTCCAGGCGTACGTCCGGGTCAGCAACGCGGGGGTCACCAGGATCAGTTCGCGTACACGCAGGTTCAGCGGGTCGGGGTCCATCCCGATCGACGCCTCGCGCGCCGCTAGCTGTTCGAGGAAATGCCGGTGCACGGCTGCCACGGCGGACTCGCCCGGCGAGCGTTCGCGCACCGTGTGGGCCAGGTCGCCGGTGTGTTCCTCCATAGGCTTGAGGACCAAGTCCTCCTTGGTTCCGAAGTAGTTGAAGACCGTCATCTTCGACACGCCCGCAGCTTCGGCGATCTCCGTCACCGGCACCTCGTCAAAGCTCCGCTCGACGAAGAGCTCGATGGCGATCCGCCAGATCCGCAGCGAGGTGTCCCGCTTCTTGCGCTCGCGCAGCCCCATACGTTCGGCCATGAGCTTGACTTTACCAGGATCATTTTTAAGCTGGGCAAAAAAATTGACTTGGTACATAAATCGATGCCACCGTGTGGCGCATGGCCTCTCCCTCCATGAC